>JALURF010000212.1 GCA_027017165.1 Thermofilaceae archaeon | reverse complement strand
CTACATTGTTAGGCCATACTGAACTGGCGGCCGACCATTTATTAAACCCAGGGTTAAAGGGGGGGCTAGTTAGCGTCCTGGGGCACATCGTGAGACAGCTAAACTTAGAGTTTGTGAAAAGCAGAATAGATGTCGAGGATAGCGATGAGGAGAAGAAAAAGAAAATTTTGACAAGAGGGCGCGCCTATGACGTACTCCTCGAAATAGCGATAAATCTGATAGGTTGGGAAAAAGACCTCGTAGGATTTAGCGACGAAGAAGCCGCCGAGTGCCTCCGCATAATAAAAGAAGCTTTGAAGACTTGGGAGAGCGTTGAGCGAGTTGAGAATGGTGGTGATGCTCCGGTAGCGCGGGCTGTTGTAGAATTGAAGATTCAGGATATGAAGAAGGTTATGGCTAGTAATCCTAAGAGAAAGGGTATGATAGCTGTTATGGGAGAAAACATAGAGAAAAAGCTTGAAAAAAACGATATAATGTTGAGTTTTCTCGACGCTATAAAAGAGGAAATTCATAACAACGTATACTATATAATGACGAAAGAGAAGATGTGCCGATTCGGCAACGACTACGCAATAGGCCTAAGATGGCTTAGAAGACTAGGCTACGTCCAAGTTTCGACAAACCCCGTTTTAGCGGCTATAGCATATAAAGACGATCCAAGGCTTTGGGAGAAATTTAAAGATTACCTTAGAAAACATCCAGAGTTACTGGAGAACATTGATGAACGAAAAGATGAATTAGCAATGGCAGCCACGATGATGGCTTTATGGCCTAACATGGAAGTCTTCAGGCCGATAGCCCTCCTCCTGAATTACCGAGATGGAATGATAAGCTATCAGTTAAACCCGAACGTCGCGGGTAGCGTAGAAGGGAGCTTGAAAGACGCGTTGAAGATATACTCGGCTGCTCAAGAATATTTCAAGAAATACGATGAGTATCTGGCGTGGAACTGGCCTATTAAAGCGGAGAGAGGTCGGCCGAATATAGTTTTCAAAGTAGCTGGCAGCAGCCCTGCCGCTATCGATATCACGCGAGAGTTAGAGAGCCTAGGCATAGGCACGAATAACACGGTCACCTATACTGTTGCTCAAGAAGCTAGGCTTATACTAGCTAAAATGGAAGGTATGGCTAAAGCTCTGAAGAAGGGAATATCCACTACTAGAAACTACGAGACGAACATGGGTGGTAGACTAGAGGGGCACTTAAGGGAGGTAGTAGCGGCTAAACTTATTAGAGAAGCTTTAGAGAAATACGAAGATAAGTTAGCCGCATTAACCGAGCTAGCGAAAGAATTGGGAGTCCCCGTTCAGGATCCGGAGGCTCCATGGACTGCTGAGACCGGATGGGGATACCAAGTTACAGCTAAGACTTTAGATGAGAAAATAGAACTAGTCAGCTTTAGAGCTTATCTAAGACCCTTGGTTAAGGAGCCTTTCATAAAATTCTTAGCTAAAGCCGGGATAGGGGGTAAAAATGAAGACGAGGTTAGAGAATTCTTGGAGGATTGGGAGAAGACTATAGGCTATGCTGGTACTCTAGTGGCTCAACGTGTTTGGTGGATATTTTTCAGTCCAGAAAACAAACGCAAATGGCTAGCGTATCTAATAAGAAAATATGGCTTAGAGCCCGAGCAAGCTGAAGAAATACTAGGTAATATAGACGTATTGCCCGCGTCAAAGAGAAAGCCGCTAGACACCTTGCTAACCCTAGCCTCTAACAATATGACTAATACAGAATTCCCCGACCACCAGCTTAAAGTGCTAGAGACCTCTAGACAGCCTGACTTCGACTTAGCTAAATATAAAGATTCTATAATGTCAAAACATGATCCTAGAATAGTCGAGAAGCTAATGCAATTAGAAGATTTCAGAAAAGCGTACGAATTAACGCCGGAGCTAGTGGAGGTATTCAGAGAAGCGGAAATAAACGTGGATGGCTTCGGGCTCGACGGGTTAAAGCCAGAGGAGTGGAGCAGTTTCGGCTCAGCTGTTAAAACTATGTCTGGCTTCACGAATGCCTATAATAGATTTAGAGAAGAAGTTGTTAAAGTTGCAAAAGAAATTGCAAAAGAATTTTCTAGATAAGCCATAAAAGCCCCACCCCGACCTTTTTCTTTACATAGTTAAATATATTTCTTTACAT
>JALURF010000211.1 GCA_027017165.1 Thermofilaceae archaeon | reverse complement strand
GACTGAGAATGGTTGGGAGTTCGTAAAGGAGGAGACCATAGAGATTAAGGTAAAGACTGCGACAGGATATAAAGTGGTTAAGAAGAAGGCGTACTATACTAGGCACGGCTTAGTAGTCGAGTATAAGCCTGAGAAAAACACGGTGTATAGTATTGCTTTAGAAAGCTGGGGTAACATAGCCATGTTAGAGGAGATGTATAGAATCAATATCGCGAGAAACTTGGCGGAGTTTAAGAAAGCTTTGGAAATTCAAGGCATACCCTTATGGAATATACTATACGCAGATGTGGAGGGAAATCTATACTACGTTTACAACGCTAGGATACATCGTAAATCCGAGAAATACGATCATAAAAAGCCTAGGCCGGGATGGGAGGCTGACGCTCAATGGGGTGAAATCATACCTTTCAGCGAGTTGCCTCAAATCGAAAATCCTGAAGCCGATTTTATCCAAAATAATAACGTAATGCCATGGTTTACGACTATAAACCCCGGCATAAATCCCGAAGACTACCCCAGCTACCTGGTGAATAGAAACGCGGAGATGAACGATAGAGGGAGGCGGGCTTTCGAAGTACTGGCTAACGCGACTAACTTTACTCTAGAAGACGCCATGGCTCTGGCTACTGATACTCTAATATTGAAAGCGCTAGAGCTTAAAACAGTTATAATAGAGGAGTACGGGAAAGCTCTAAAAGAAGGGAGGTCCTTGAGTCGCGAGGTAGAGGAAGCCATCGAGATATTAAAGAAATGGAATTGCCGAGCGGATAAAGAGGAAGCCGGTATGACTATTTTCCACATCTGGTACTACTTCTATCTAGGCTCTAAAGACTCGCTTGAGGCTCTTCAGAAAACCGTCGACTATATGCTCGAGAAATATGGGCGAGTAGACGTGAAGTGGGGAGAAGTCCACGTCCTGGAGAGAGGAGGTAGGCTTTATCCGCTGGATGGCGGCACTAAACTCCTACCTGCGTTGTGGATGGCTACAGGCCCGTTAAGAGAAGATGGGGTAATGGTATGTGATTCAGGTTCTTCATTCACAATGCTCGTAGTTTTAAAAGAGGACATGGTGACGGCTTATACTCTTCTGCCGTATGGGGAGAGCGAGAATCCGGATTCGCCGCACTACGACGATCAAGCGCCTCTTAAAAGTCAGGCGAAACTAAAGAAGGCTCTCTTCGATTTGGAGGAGATAAAACGGATTTGTGAGGCGGAAATCCTAGAGTATAGGGGCTAGTCGAGAAAGGAATATAGCACCGCGCGGTTAACTATTTCCAGATGAAATGTAGGATTTGCAGGGCTAAAGCCAACGTGTATCTACGGTATGCGAACGCGGCGTTTTGTAAAGAACATTTCATAAAGTTTTTCGAGCGGAGAGTGAGAAGGGCTATAGAGAGATTTGAGATGATTGAGAAAGGAGATAAAGTGGTCGTAGCCGTTTCCGGAGGTAAAGATAGCCTAGCCCTCCTCTATGTGCTTAATGAACTATCTAAAACTATGGATTTTGAAATTCTAGCTGTTACTATAGACTTGGGCATCGGGGAATACTCTAAACTCAGTGTCGAAATCGCGAAGAAGAACTATGAGCGTTTAGGAGTGGATTATAGGATTATCGAGCTCGGGGATTACGGATTTACAATGGACGAAGTGGCGAAGTATAGGATTAGCGGTAGGATATGCGGCATTTGTGGAACCGCTAAAAGATACATTTTGAATAAAGTTGCTAAAGAGGAGGGAGCTTCTAAACTGGCTACCGGGCATAACTTAGACGATTTTCTTCAAGTAATACTTCAGGGATACCTATACGGCAATCTAGGAGATTTAGCCCGATATTACCCGGTTTCTCCTTCTCTCCCAGGGCTAGTGGCTAGGATAAAGCCTTTAGTGACGACGCCCGAGAAAGACTCCTTAATCTACACTATAGCTAAAGGAATAGAATATGTGGTCATGGAGTGTCCTTACTCCTTGCGCGCTTCCAGTCAAGATTTAAAAAACGCTATTTTCTACTTAGAGGAGAGACGCCCAGGTACTCGTTTCTCGATGTTTAATACCTATGTTAAAATGATCCACCCCTTGATAAGAGAAGCCTACTTTAAAGGTGGAGTATTGAAGAAATGCAAGGAGTGCGGAGAACCCACCAACGCCGACGTCTGTTTATTCTGTAGAGTGAAGAGTAGCGTATTAGCTAAGAAGGGCGCTTGAAAAGTATTTTTCAGTTTTTCACGTTCATTTTTCATAGCATTCTTTATTTCCGATATCGGTTATAGGTAAACATGGAGGTGGATGTAATGAAGAAGATCCTGGGCTTGATGCTGATCGCGTTAATAGTGATGAACATAGCCGTACTTGCGGAGCCTCCAGTTGATAAAGATGCTAGATCAGCGGAGATACTAATTCAAAACGCTGAAAGACTTCAACGGTTAATCGAGTTCAAACTAGAGATAATACACAACTTAATACTCAACATCACCACTCCGAGCAACGTAACAGTATATCTTAACAATACTATAAACTTGGTACTAGAGCATAAAGCCGAAGGGGACATCTATCTAAATATTTCGAGATCTCTCTACGAAGAGGGCAATTACACTGGCGCTAAAATCTACGCCATTAAGGCGATGCAAAGCTACTCTCTGGCGCTTAAGCTAATTCACGACCTAAGCCTAGAGTTGGGGATAAAATACGAGGAGTGTTGCATAGAGGAAAGAGTGATGAATAGGACTAGAACGGGCATGGCTAACAACAGCCTGGTAGTCGCTTTTAAGATAGCGGAGCTCCACGTCGATAGACTATTGGAAATCATAGAAAAATTGGATAAAACTGAGATAGACTATGATTTCGAAGCTTTAGTCAGCGAACTGCTCGAGATTAAAGCGCTGATCGAAGAAGGCAAATCTCTTGCCGAAGCCGGTAACGTGACTGAAGCAGCGCATATACTCGGAGAGGTGAGGAAAAGGATTGCCCATGTAAACGCCGAATTGCATAGGATAAGTGCGCTCTTAACCGTGGTTAGGATGAAAAGATTTGCATTAGAAAAATTCGGCGAAAACGCTACGATGATAGACTACATATTCGAAGAGTTGATGATAAAGTTTAGAATGAAAGGAATAGCGAACTTCTTCGCCGAGTTGAAGAAAGCTATGCACGAGATACTAAGCTTTAAGGGAGGCTTAGGGAAGGGTAAGAAGTTCGAACCGCCAGTAGCGCCTCCACCTCACCCAGGTGGCGGCGGGGAAGGTAAAGGACATAAGCCATAATCAACTTTAAATCATAGGCGTTAGCTTAGCAAAGTTGATACGGGTATGTCGAAGATAAAACTCAAAATCTTTACAACAATAATCGCACTTCTTTTCCTAGCATATAGTGTAAAAGCTCAAGCAGGGTACACTATTGAGAAATGCAGCCTCGTAGTTTATCCTGAAGGCTACGTGCTGGTCTCCATGTATATTAGATTGCCGGAGGAAACCTATACGGTAAACATCAGCTTAATAGGAGAGCCGAGCGCCGACTATATAATCTTTGTATTAGATGAACGTGGAGAACCTTTAGCTTACGAGCTCAAAGATAACGTGATTGAAGTTATAGCTGTGGATTCGCGTGCCATAAACATTACCTATATCACGGCATCGCTAACCTATAAAGAGAAAGATGTATGGCTTCTCGAAGCCGAACTGCCCGTAGACTCCGAGATAGTATTGCCAGAAAAATCTCTAATAGTCGAGTTGAGCGAAATCCCGCTACTTATAGATATGCGCGGCGAATCGCCAGTCCTAGTTATGCCTAAGGGATTTGTGAAGATAGGCTATATTATACCTCCTCCAATAATTCCTCCATCTACTAATCAAACTCAAGAAGAGCAACCACAGGTAAACCAGACTACACAACCTTCGACGAATCAGACGGAGATAAGCCAGGAAGAGTCGGCTGAACAGCCTAGTCAAGAAACCACTGTTAAACCAGGAGAAGTGGAAGAGAGCGGAGGCGTCCCTAGTCCGGGAGGAGAATCGGAATTTCCTCTATTGTATATAATAGGGGGGGCTCTAGGCGTTGTGCTTATAATTGCAGTGCTACTGCTTCGTGGTAGAAGAAGCGAGGTGAGCGAGGAATTACGGTATGAAGAAGTTGAGATACTCAACGCGTTGAAGGCTCTAGGTGGGAGGGCTTTTCAAAGTGAGATAGCTAGAATAGTTGACCAGCCCGCAACTACGCTTTGGAGGAATATTAGAAGGTTAGAGGAGAAGGGGTATATACGGGTAGAAAAGAAGTTTGGCAGAAATTATCTCACTTTATTGAAGTTTTAACCAAATACTTTTATCTTACATTTTCGAAATTTTTATGGAGTTTGAATGCTCAAGCTAGAGAACTTTAACGCATCTAAAAGCTTTGAAGATTTTTTAAAAAACGAGTATGAAAAATTGGAAAATAAACTTGGTTTAAAGGAGAAAAATATAGTGTTATATCTCTTTGGTAGAGTGGAAGATCTCGAGCCTCTATACGCGGATTACTATGATGTCTTTAAGAGGGGACAATCCACTATAATTTTCTGGAAAGAGAATAAGATGTTAATACTCGTCGTGGAGGAGAATTGGAGGAAGAGGGGTAAGAGATTCTGGAAGGGGATGTTTGCCGAATCTCTCTGCTATTCTCTCCTAGGAGAGAAGTCTCCGGCCAAGCCATGCAATAAATTGAAACTCTTGTTCCACAAAACTAGGAGATTTCTTAAAATACACGAGAAATTGGCCGAAGCCGAGCTCTACGAATATTTCGACCCTATGCTAGGCGATATGATCGCGTGGAGACTGGAAAACCTTAGAGACTTTAGTAGAGCAATGCTCGTAAGAGATGAAATAGGGGCATTAACTCTCCTCAGTTTTATCTACCCCGCCATAATGGCCCTGCCCTATGCTAAGAGAGGGGTTAAAGAAGCTAAAAGAAGGATTTCTATAGTGGTGAGCTACCTACCATCGTTGTTAAAAAAGGACATTATTAGGATATTTGAGAAGAGCGCTACGTGTGATGAAGTGGTGGATGGACTCTACGACTTTATAAGCATGGCTTACCTAGCTTCACCCTAGTCTGCCGAGGGGCATGACGTACAAGGGAGCTGTATCAATTCCTAAAACTGCGGCGACTTCATCATCGTAGAAAGCTCCAACAGCTACCGTCCCTAACCCTACGCTCGTAGCCGCCAAATACACGTTTTGCCCGATCATGCCAGTTTCAACATCTAAATACCACCTATCGTTCTTAGGTTTTGAAGCTAGCACTATGCTCGCCGGAGCCTCGAGCACCCATTCCTGACCTAGGCAAGCTCTATAAAGGCTTCTCCGCAAATCTCCCTCTCTAACTAAAATTAGCGCGTTTTCCCTATCGTCATATATGTAGACGCCCGGAGCCAGTCCTTCCACACCTCCAGCAACCACGTATACGTCTAGGCGGTAAGTATGGTTAGGCGGCGCGTAGGGCCTATCTCCCATCCACGCTCTACCGCTGGAATAATAGAGGACGTAGCTCAACTCCTCCAGCGAGAGTTTCGGAGATGAATACTTCCTCACGGACCTCCGCTTTAAAATAGCCTCTTCCAGCTTTAACTCCGGCAGTACGGGAATTTTTAATCCTGTAGTGTGATTTTTAAAACTAGAGATATCATACTTCATAGACGGCTTCTCAGTATAAGAACCGAGTTCTAAAACGGCTAGCGGCTCCTCTCCTTCTTTTAAAAACCGAGATAGTTCATCCAAATTTAAACTATAGGAAAGTCCCAAATCTAACAGCGTAGCCTCTAAGAGAGCGTTTTGAATTGCGTGACCTACTTCCATGAGGACATAGTGTTCTCCTCTCGAGCCATAGCGGCGCGTTGTTCTCGCAAAGACAGCGTGGATATATATTCTCGAAACGCTGTTTTCTCTTTCTCTTTTAATGCGTAGCCAGCCCTTATACTCGCTGGTCGGAGAATACCCGTATAAGCCGCTTTTAACTTCTCTACAGTAGGGCTCCACGTATATATCCAGTGGATACGTAGCGCCAGCCGAGGGTATAGTCTTCGCTTTCACCCAAAAGATTCCTCCAGAAATTCCCTGAATAGAGTACAGCACCTTGGATAGCTTAGATAATGGGATTTCGCTAGGTGATACTTCTTTACAATACTTAAGCGTCTTAGCTACTTGACTTAATTTAAGATCCAGTTCGGGTTTAAACTGCGGGAGCTCTACTTTACCCATATAAGTATTAGCGGTTGTGAGCCTAATATAGCTTCGTTCACTTTATATTCCTGAAAGAGCATTAATCTATGGGGTATCGACAGTTGATCGATCTACAAGAGATAGACCTGGAGAAGGCGTTAACGGAGGCTTTTAAGAGGGAGATAGAGAGTAGAGGTTTTAAGATATCTAGGATACTAACTAAGAGCTCAGGCTTAACCGTGTACTGGGCAATTACAATGTTAAAGAAAGTTCCGTTTGTCGCAACCGGGTATACTAGAGTCTCAAGAGGCTTCCCCGTCTACGTAGACGGGAAATTCGTACTAGCCGACGCCTACACCTATACCAACGAGAAGCCGGAAGCCGAGTACGTGCTAGTCCGAGTCTATGGAGAACGAAACTTGCTAGAGACGGGGCTTGAAGCGTTCGCCGAGTCTATCATCTCTAAGTATTTTAGCAAATATGAAGCCAGAACTAGAATAGTAAATCTTAGAAAAGTGGGCAGGTCAATATTGTACGTGTATAAAGACGGGAGGAGAGTTAGGATTTCTCCAAGAAAACTTAAATCAATATTGAAAGACAGGATAGAAAACGATCTGCAGAAGATATTCTCCAGATAGGCCTCCCTAGTGTATCATTTTCTCGAAATCTCACTCTAAGTAAATTACAAGAAATGCTTATTATGTAAAAAACAGATATACACTGGGGAGAATATGAGAAAGCTCTTTAAATACTCTGAGGCGCCTCCTCCCCCGCCGCCTCCTCCCCCTCCTCCAGAGAAAAAGAAATTCCCATTATTGCTGGTCCTCGGCATAATCATAGCTATAATCGTTATAGGGGGCGTAGCGGCCTTCTTTTTATTC
>JALURF010000210.1 GCA_027017165.1 Thermofilaceae archaeon | reverse complement strand
CCATAGAAAGATACCAAAGCTAAGCCTAAACAAAGCAATCATAGAAGTCATAACTTAAAAATTTTTACCCTAGTAGATGCGATATTAACTTAGCTGGATCCATGAACAGGACAGAAACATTAGAGCGGCAAGAACGTGAACGAAACAGAATACTAGTCACATGCTTCATAGCAAACCTACTTAACGTACAGGTTCCCAATTCCTATCTAGAACGATATAGTATTTACGGCAAAACTTCGTATTACCAGAGAAGGAAAACGTTAGCTGATGAAGGGTTTATTCAGTTGAGTCAAGATTCTCACGAGGTGATAATAACTCTTACACATAAAGGAAATACAATTGTTAGTAATCTTTTAGGTGGTTCTAGCCAATCTGAAATCTTCTCCACAATGGATAAGTACTTCAAAATCTTTGACTCACCATTCCGTAGGTTAACCACACAACAGAAGCACAATCTCTACACAACTCTTCTATTAATGTACGCGGATAGCAAAGGAGATGATCCACAGCAGTTTTATAGAGAATTGCTTAAACGACTAGCTGAAGACCTAGCATCGGATACGAATAAACGAGAATATTATGAACGCCTTACGATGGTCGAGTCTCTCTTGAGGTATGGCGAGCATAGACAAAACGCAGCCAATAAAATAACCAGATTATTGTTTGAAGTTAATGAAATAATATCTAGGTTGGACAAGCATATTGTAATATGGTCTTCTTTAGGACCTAATAGACTAACTTATTACTTCGTACTTCCTTTAGTATCGCTTTCGCTTAGAGGATTAAGTTTTTGGTTTTTACTTCACTATTTGACGGTGATCTTTGCATCAATAACGATCATTACTTACCTTATATTACCTATTTTACCATTAACCTTCCTTTACTTCTCTCTAGCGTACCTCACTTTCCTCTTAGCTTCAAGCGCTACATCATTTTTAGTTGGGTTCATCCTACTTTTAAGAAGACGATAAGGATAAACATTAGGCAGAGTATATAAAGCAAACATTGAACTACCCATAGTTCAGTCAAGCTTTAAGAGTGAACTAAATTTAGTTTTCCGATTAGGTTTTAGACAACAAAAGAACTAAATTTAGCAGGTATGGAGGTAAGTAAAAACCACGGTATGGTATTAGCGGTTGATATACAACGCATACTAACAATCCTGCTACAAGTCTATGAGAGGCCAAAGACATTAGATGAGCTTGGACTAAAACGCCAGGATGTGCTAGAGTTTCTGAAAACTGGATACTTCGAGTGGAAACGCGTTCTATATCCCACTGAGATGGGATACGAACTGGCGAGATGGCTGCTTGATCGTAGGAAAGATGATGGAATTGAAGTTTTCAAGATCGTCAAACAAGAGGCCCTTAGAAGGATGACAGAAAAAGGAAATAAAATTATGGTGGGAATGAAACTGCTACAGCCCATTCACATCCATATAATGGAGAAAATACAAGCTGGACAGCCAGTATACTGTCAAGACGTAGAGAAGAAGCCGTTAAAGGATCTGTTGAAATGGGAGTTGCTAAAGAGAGTTGGTAAGTATGAGGATTTAGCGCTTACTAAACTAGGCAAGGAGCTACTAGAATGCTTCGAAGACGCGTCAAAGACAATCAGACCAAAACTCCAAGGCAACGGAAAGGAGGTGATGGAAGAGAGGTAGAAAACATGTTTCTAGACACCACCGAGATATGCGTTAGGGCGCCCGGGCAAAGTGCCCTAACAACCGTGGTGTGTAAAATGCCTGCTGCCCCACTCTCCGGTGAAAGGGTAGCTAGGCAGGTGAGCGGCAAGTGAAGCAATGGGACAGTGAGGCAGTGGAAATGCTGAATAGCGATGAGAACAAGCAGAGACTAGAAGCCATACTAGCAACTTACCTAACCGACGGACACTACAACGGAATAGCTATAGGAGTCAGAAACGTAGACCCAATGATCTTTAAACATCTGGCGGACTTAGGCCTAATAAAAACAGTCTTCCCCGTCAGAGGAACAGGCGAAACATGGTGCCTAGGAGCATACTTCCCAAAGAAACTCTCCGAAACAGCACTACGCTGCGTAGAGGGGCCCAAAAAGCCAAAAGTCAGAATCAAGCAAGAGATACTCGGCAAACTAAACATAGACAAACTAATGACGTGGATAATAGAATATGAAGGGGGAATATACATTGACTTCTGGAGCGAAA
>JALURF010000209.1 GCA_027017165.1 Thermofilaceae archaeon | reverse complement strand
AAATGTAATAGAGAGAGATACAATATTTTTAACATTTTTTTATTAAAAAGTGAATTTTTAAATCCTGAACTTTAACAGCACAGCCAAAACTATTGGGACCGTAGGGAATAGAGCTACGCTACACATACCCCTTCTTTCCACGAATTCGCATATTGTAACAGAGGAGAAATCTACCGAAAGCCATTCACCAGCATAAGGAGGTGGGTTGACTCTAAATCTTATATACTCCGCATCTCTAGGTTTATCCAGTTCTATTTCAAACTCGTATTCTTCGCCCGATTTTACGTGGAAAGACTTGACAATTTTCCACTGTTCACCATCCAAACTCACCTCCACGAACAATCTCCCTTCTCTTCCTGGAGCATCTAGAGGACCTATGGTCACCTTAGCGGATATCTTTGAGATTTTCATTCTGTACGGAAGACGATAGGTATGAGTTGCTAAAAATCCCCAACAAGGATTTCCAGCTCTCCTCTTCGCTTCTTCAGCTTCTAGATGGTCCTCCCCGACGCATGACAATGATAAGCATTTCTCCTCTGAAGGAGCAGCCATAGCTGTTGCTGAAAGTAAGGTTAGGCATAGTAGCAGGAAGATTAATATCTTACATGTGCTCATCCATTGAAATATAACTTTGGTATGATTTAACTATTCTCTTACGCTTAAACTTTTATATGCTAATATAGTGTCTTCATAGGTATGGGTAAAAGGTATCTTATCATAGCGGTCTTAGTACTGGCCTTTGTATTACCCTTTAACACGATAGAATGGAAGAGCGGTAGAGCGGAAGTTTTGGCCGAAACTAGGATAGAGTTTTACAACTATACGTATATAGTTCACGAGAGAGCTCTTCTAGTTAACAAAGTAGGTAGAGTTGTAAGAGAGTACGTTTACGTATCAATACCGAGGAATACAAGCCGAGTTTACTGTAGAGTTCTTAAGGTAGAGCCAGAGCCGTTAAGATTTGAAACTGATGAAGAAGGAAATGTTTTCGCACTGATCTTTGTGGAAGTGAAGCCTGAGGAAGAGCTTTGGATAAATCTGACATATACCATAAGGGTTAGCGGGTATAAGGTATACTTCGAGAAAGATAGGGCTTTATGGCCTCCACTAGAGATAGCCAGAATATACACCGATGATAGTATTTACTGGAATATCGACAATGAAACTTTGAGAAATTTAGCCTATAAAGTAGCGTATAGCGATAACCCATTAGAAACCGCGGAGAAGATAGCTAAATGGGTTCAAGATAATCTAATGTATGAAATTACTAGAGGAAGGAAAGGGTCGGATCACGCTATCGTTAAGAGAGGTTTAGGTTTAGCCGTCCGCGGGGATTGCGTAGAAGTAGCAGATACATACGTGACTATGGCCCGTGTCTTAGGCCTACCTGCTAGAACCGTTTTCGGATTTCTATTGACAACACATGAGGAAAAGCATTGGTTAAACACATCTCTACAGGAGGGCATGAACTTGCTTACTCACTGGGGTGGGCATATGTGGGTTCAAGTATACGTGCCTCCCTGGGGCTGGATAGACGTCGAAATGCTGGAGGATTTGAGCCGACCTAAAATAGGAGATTTTACAAATCTCCATGTGCCTTTCGGCGTTGAGGGAAAGACGTTTTATGGAAGCGGATTACTGGAGTTCATAATTCCCAGCTATCTCGAGCTGGAATATATCGAATTCGACTTTAAGAGGGGTGAATAATGGAGAAGAAAATCTTCCTGACTCTCGTATTGCTATTATTGTGTATCCCTATTTTCTCTATTAAGGTTAAAGGACAAGAGCTATGGTATGCTTTAAACTTCGAATTGCATTTCAACGCTGATGGAACGGTTATAGTTAGGCAGAAACTCCACCCCTTTACAGCGGAGGGCGAAAGTTGGTTTGGGAAGCCAGAGATAGAGGAGGATATTAAAGCAGAGGAAGATATTCACGTAATGTTCGCCCTTCTACTATTCACATCGGATCCTAAAAGAGTGAAATACGAGGTAATATCGCACGTTTATAGAGATGATGAAGAATACGTCTTGTGCGACGTCTACGGCGTTCGCGAAATGGTTCAATTTAAAGGCGCCTACATAATTGAAGTACTGATATACCTTAATACGACGGATTTCGTTGAGAGATTGGAGGATAATACTTTTCGTGTAAGGATTAGAGATAGCTTTACTAGTAGCGATCCTAGAAGCTGGATCGATGTTATAGAGATAAAGCTAGATCCTCAAGTAAAATTGATGGCTTATAGCTGGGAGCCTAAAACAGCAAAGAAGCCTAGCGAGGTTTCGGAGACTAGGATACTCTGGGTGAACTATAACGAGCCGGAAGCTCCTAACGTCTATATCCTAGATTTGTATATTCCCGGATTGAAATTACCTGAGAGAGTGGTTGGTTATAGGGTTGAGATTGTCGATGTGAAAATAAGATATAGAGGCGTTGCAGTGACAGTGAAGCAGTTGGGAAAGCCGGGTTATTTTTTCGTTAGGCTTGTAGGAGAAAAGCTGGATATTACTAGGAAAATCTATCTCGAAGAAAATGAGCAAAAGACGGTATATATTCCCGCTCCTCTAGAAGGGCAGGAAGAGGTTAAAGTCGAAGTTTGGTATGAAGACTACCTCCTGGACCTTGAGACCTTAGATTTAGTTGAAAAGGACTCCGAAACCACTCCCTCGCCAATAGCTTCAAAACCATTTGTGGTAACCTCTATTCTAGTGGTTGTTATAGTATTAAGCGTCATACCCGTTTACGGTATTAAAAGAATGAGAGAAAAGACTTCTGCGGTTAGAAGCGAATCAAGAGTTAAATAAGGGGCTATTTTTTAGTTTCAGGGAGATAAATGTTTGAACTAGAGAAAGCCATAACAAAGGTGGTGGAAGAGGTAAGTCCTAGTGTTGTAGGTATAACGACTGTAAGAGTTATAGATCTCTTTTTAATCCCCCTGCCCCTTAAGGGTATAGGATCGGGCTTCGTGGTGTACGACGGTAACTATATAGCTACTTCAAATCACGTAGTTGCAAATGTCCAGCGAGTAAAGGTGGTTCTGCGGGATGGCAGTCTAGTCGATGCACAAGTAGTCGGCCGCGATCCCAGCCGAGACTTCGCCTTGCTGAAATTAACTAGTGATGTTGGGTTGAAACCGCTGAAACTGGGAGATTCAGATAAGCTTAAAGTAGGCCAGATAGTTCTGGCGATAGGGAATCCTTTAGGTCTTAAAGGCCCGCCGACGGTCACCATGGGCGTTATAAGCGCGTTGAATAGGACTATAAAATCCCCCACAGTAGTTCTAGAAAACGTAATACAAACCGACGCGGCTATAAATCCGGGAAATAGCGGTGGGCCTTTAGTAAACTTGCAGGGGGAAGTGGTGGGCATTAATACCGCGATAATACCCTTTGCTCAGGGAATAGGCTTCGCGATACCCATAAACAGTATAAAAGATTCTCTGAGCCAGCTGCTTCAATACGGGAGGATTAGAAGAGCTTTTCTCGGCGTTAGCTGCGTCGATGTCACGGTGAATCTGGCTAGGCATTACGGCCTCCCGGTTGAGAGAGGTGCTTTGGTGGTTTATGTTCAGCCCGGCTCTCCAGCCGAGAAAAGCGGTATTAGAGTAGGAGATGTTATTCTAACTATTGACGGCGAGCCCGTGTTCAACGTTAAAGATCTTCAAAGGTTTATAGCTGAGAAGAAAGTGGGAGACATTATAAGAGTAGGATTGGTTAGAGAGCGGAGGAGTCTCGTAGTTTATCCAAAGTTGGAGTAAGCGGGAAACTTATATTGGATAAATTGATTGAAGAATAGAGACTATGAAGAAAGTATTCCCGCTGGTGCTAATACTAACGATCTCAATGTTCAGCCTATGGCTTCCGATATCCTACGCCGAGGAGAACAGCGAGTACTATTGGGATTATTTTCTAATTTACAATTTCACCTATAGCCATGAGGTAAAATACCTTGCGTTATCCGGGAATGGAACTTTAATGGCGGTTTTTCTGGGCAATAGTAGCATTTTGATATACAAAAACTACACGTTGATCGGTAAGCACAGAGCCTTTGGAGACATACGTGTCGCCGGGTTCTCGCCTTCTGGAAAAATGCTATATTTTGAACAGGAAGCTCCGCGTAAATTCGTTATAATAAACCTCGTTACAAATGAAATCCAAGAGTTTGAAGTCGAGAGTAAGATAAGCGTTGTGACGTTTACGGACGATGAGAAGTACGTAGCTTTAGGAGGTGTTAGAGAATCGAGAGGAAGTCCTAAGAACTACATCTACCTGATAGATTTAGAGAAAGGAGAAATTTTATGGACACGAAGGGTAGTTAAGGACGTTCATAAGATTTTATTTACGGAAGAGGGTAAACTCGTTTCGCTGACTACGGAGACTTTCTGCCATTCCTGTCTTATAGCCAAGGAGAAGTATATAAAGTATTTTAATATGGCAGATGGCAAGGTTCTGCTTAGAGTTGAAAGAGAAAAGTATGTAGAAGATATTTTCCCCACGGATAATCCACGTGAACTAGGTGTAATATATACGGAAAGAATAGTGAAATATAAAGTAGATTTTGCTGAACATAAGCTTAAAGGGATAAAGGAAATATCTACAACCGAACTAGGAGTTTTCCGCGGCTTCTCTCCCGATGGAAAACACCTATACTATGAGAAGAAGGGGGAAAAACGATCTGTTATCAAAGTTTTAAACCGTGATTTGAAAATTATTTACTCTAGGAGAATTAAGATATACAAAAACGGACAACATAGAATTTTCCCAGCAAACAACTTCACGATTATAGTACGCTACCAGAAGAGCGGAGACCCTCTCGCTAAGATAATGATTTATAAACTAGGAGGTTTAAGCTATCAAATACTGGTTAAGAATAGGTATAAGAAAATAGCGTACTCTGACGCCGCCGATAAGATCATAGTGTATTCCAGAAATTCGGTGCTCGTATACCAGTATATGAAAAAGAAAATAGAGAAACCGGAGGAAACGAAGTATTATAAACTGAATATAGTCATCCTAGATTACAACAACAATACTCTAGATAACGTTAATTTAACAATTAAAGAACTCGGCCTTAGTATAATAGTCAATGGAACTTGGAGCCAAGTTATGCCAGTAGGAGTTTATACAATCATAGTTTCTAAGGAAAACTACATCGATACCATGAAGATCATTAATCTTACCAGCGATATACACGTTCAAATTAAAATGAAATTTGAAATCTTCAAGTTGAATATCAAAGTTATAGATTTAGCAGAAAGAAGCGTCGCTGACGCGGATGTTATGCTATACAAACTCGGCGGTGAGCTCTTAGCGGAGAACAAGACCAATGCCGAAGGTTTTTGCCAGTTCAATGTTGAAAAAGGAGAATATGAGATTCTAGTTGTAAAAGGAGATACTATTACAAGACAAATGGTTGATGTGAGAGATAATATCAACATAACTATTGAATTGCCTATTGAAATCTTGAAAAAAGTTAAAATCACATTAGTTGTTAAAGGCGAAGATGGAGCTGTACTAGAGAATTATACCGCGTATTTCTTAGATGAAAACGGCTATATAGTCGCGGTTTATTCTCCAGCTAAAAACAGTACCGACGGCGTGGAACTGTTGCCCGGGAATTACTTAGTAAGGATAAAGGCAGAGGGGTATAAAGGCGAGACTGTGGAAGTAGAGGCTTTTGAAGAGAAGAGCTATACTGTTACTCTTGAAAAGGAAAAAGTAAGCGGAAAAGAAGGGGTGGATTATACTCCTTATATACTCGTGGCTGTTGCGGCGGTTATCGCGGCGGGAGTGGGGGTATTTTTGAAGAAAAGGCGCGTCGTTAAAAAGGAGAAGTAGAATACTTTCACTTTACACACTATCAACCTTTTATTTAAAATGAGAATACTACTGGATATTTTTGATGAGCGTAACACTGGGCAGATGGCTTGATGGTGAAGAAGCCTTAGTAAGGATGTCCAGGTGGGACTGGGATTCCCCCATCTACCTATCTTGGTATCGAGGCCGTCGCGTACCTCTTTTTAAAACTCTACTGGCTTCCTACTGCGTAAACGAATGCAAGTATTGTGCTTTTAGAAGGGGAAGAAGAGTTTATAGAACTTTCTGGAATGTGGAGAAACTAGTTAATCGCGTACTGGAATTGTGGAGGAGAGGCAAAATTTCCGGCTTTTTTCTTTCTTCAAGCGTTTTCGGAGATCCAGAGGATGTCGTCGAAAAAGAGATTAAAGTTGCTAGAATGTTAAGGGCTAAAGGTTTTACTGGCTATATAAACTTACGGCTTATGCCTGGAACCCCTAGGCACTTGGTGGAGGATGCTTGTAGAGTAGCGGATAGGGTTGGCGTTAACGTGGAAGCCGCGACTCCGGACGTCTTTTATGAAATTGCACCGGATAAAGGAAGTTACAAGCACGACATTCTAAGAGTGTTAAGGATAGCCACTAAAATGGGTAATGAGAAAAAGCGTCTAAGTGCTGGAGTTGCATCACAGCTTATAGTTGGAGTGGGGAACACGGATTTTGAAGTATTAAAACTAACCGAGATCCTAGTTAAAAAATACGGACTTGCAAGAGTTTTTTATAGTCCTTTTGAGCCTATATCCGAAACCCCTCTCGAAAATCTGCCTCCGTGCTCGTCTAGGAGAGCTAGATTGCTTTATCAAGCTTTTTACCTGATACGGGATTACGGTTTTACACTAAAGGATTTGGAGGTGTTGCTGGATGATAGAGGTATGCTTAGGAGCTTTAATGATTTAAAAGAAGGCTATGCAAGAGAGCATAGAGATCTTTATCCCATAGATTTGAACAATGCACCATACAATGAACTATTGAAAGTGCCGGGCATAGGGCCTAGAATTGCTAAGAAAATTTTAGCTCTTAGAGTTGAAAGCCGGCTTGATCAAGAAGTTTTAATTAAAAATATTGGTTTAAAGCGTTTTAGGAAAATATCGAAATATGCTATAATATAGCGTCTAGCCACCGTGCTTATTTATTTCTAATCTTCGAGAAGTTTTAAAAGAGATAAAAATATTAGAAGAAATACTGGACAACTATTAGTAAATGGTACTCACTGTCGGGTGAGTCAGTTGGTTTATGACTTAGTAGTAGTGGGTGCTGGTCCTTCAGGCTCGGTAGCGGCTACTATTGCTGCCCGTTTAGGCCTCAAAACTCTAATTTTAGAGAGAGATAAGAAGGGGAGAGATAAGTTCTGCGGCGGCGGTATAACCTATGG
>JALURF010000208.1 GCA_027017165.1 Thermofilaceae archaeon | reverse complement strand
ATATTATCCCATTTCGATAGTGAGTATCATAGAGAAATTATTGAAGAAGTTAAGAGAAAATTTGAAGGAGAAATTATAGTTCTCCCCGAATTTTCAGACCTTATCGCGCTGTAAACTAGGCTTCCTGCATCCCATTGATGCATGTATTTTAAAGTGTACGTAAAGTTTATATATATGTTTTTCAAATCTAAATCATGGATGAAACGGGCAACCACTGGTTGCCCGTGGAGGGGAGGTAACAATGATCCTCAGGGGGTCGGACCCCAGATCAGTGACGGCGTTGTACTCTGTACATTGATACTGCCGCGGTTACCTGGGTGCTGAACATAAAATCGGATTTTAAGTAGTCGCCCCTGACGATTCGTAATGGGGATTATTAGGAACACCCCGGGGGTAGAATGTAAAATAACATTAAAAACAAGTTGATGATACTATCTAATGTGCTGCCGTCAGCGATACGATGAAACGGTGAACAATGCTGCCTTCGACTTCAGTGATACAGCGGCGTCATTTTAACGCCTGAGAGGGGTTATCCGACCTCCTACCTTATTTCTCTTATATCCCCCATAACTTCTTGAGCTCTTTTCCTAACTTCAAATCTATCGGCGAAACCATCTAACCCGGGCTTTTCTACTAGAAAGGAGCTGGCAGACGTCGCCATTGCCGCTGCCTCGTATATATCGCCTCTCCTATAATATTCAATCGTAAATACTGTCGTATAGACGTCACCACATCCGGTAGCATCTACCATTTTTCTAGGTTTTACTGCTGGTACGTAGATTAGTCTTCTCTTCATGGCTACATAACTTCCTTTTTCCCCCATTGTTACAAGCGCTATTCCGCATCCCATTTCCACTAGTTTTCTCGCGGCCTCTGCGGGGTTTTCTAGCCCTGTCGCTATTCTGGCTTCGTACTCCTCGGCGTGTAGGACATCTACACGTTTAATTATTTCCTCTAGTAGGGGGTTAGGCTTTAACACTATGGATCCGTTTTTCTCTTTAAACCTGAGGTAGCCTTGAATATCTAGCGCTGTCATGCTTGCTTCTTTAGAGATATAGTCGAGGGTTTCTAAGGGGACTTCTCCGGCTACCGCCCCTACGAGGACTAATTTTTTATGCAGTACTGGTGGGAGGTTTTCTATTAAAATATCTGGGCTTCTACTCAGCAGGTATAGCCTTCTATTCATATATTCATCATATAAGAGCCTGAAGCGGGTAGTCTTGCCTTTAAAGCGGTGTATATAAGCTATGTCTATGCCATTTCTAGCTAGGAAAACTAAGTATTCATCTGGAAAATCCGAGCCGACTATAGAAACTATAACCGGCCTAACTCCATGTCTCAACGCTGTAAAACTACCATAAACAACGCTTCCTCCTAGCGATCTCTTCTTGCCCCCATCAGGGTATATTATCATATCCACTACTACATGTCCTACGAGCACTATATCCATGATTATTCTCCCATAACTTCGATAACTACGCGTCTACGACTTCTAGGTCCGTCCATTTCCAAGAGGAAGATATTTTGCCAAGTCCCCCTTATCATCCTCCCTTCACGAACGGGGAAAATCCTCGTAGAGGATATGAACGCCGAGCCTAAGTGAGCAGCCGCGTTGTCGTCTATCCTGTTGTGAAGCCATTTTCCATTACGCGGATAATCCTCCTCAACTTTTGTAAGGATATCGCGCATTAAACCGGATTCATGCTCATTTGCTATTATCGCTGCCGTGGCGTGGGGGGCGTGTATCACGCATATTCCGTTTCTAATTCCGCTCTCCGCGACGATTCGCTCTACTTCATAAGTTATGTCGACAAGTTCGAGTCTTTTACTAGTAGATAGGGTTAATTCTTTAAAGTAAACCTTCATAATTTCACCCAGCTTTTATCTATGAGCGGTAATATATATCTCACTCAACGAGCTTAAATTAAGCTTTTATACCCCTGCAAAGTTTTACTTTTAGAGGATTTTTATGTCCGCGCTAGTTGATGAAATTCTTAGGAATATTAGGGATGCCCGTAGAGTTCTCGCCCCTATAATTCATCGAACCCACCTAGATCATTCTCTCACTTTTTCCCGCATGACTGGCGGGGATATATACCTCAAGCTCGAAAACCTCCAGAATTTAATATATGCGTTGCCGCCTCCTCTGGCAATCACGCGCAAGGAGTGGCTTTTGCAGCTTCTCAACTTGGGATAAAATCGATAATAGTTATGCCGGAGTACACGTCGGTAGCTAAAGTTCAGGCTACGCGAGGCTATGGGGCTGAAGTAGTACTCCACGGTAGGACTTATGACGATGCATATGAAAAAGCCGTTCAATTGGCAGAGGAGATTAACGCCGTTTTTATACATCCTTTTGACGATAAGCACGTAATTGCTGGTCAAGGAACTATTGGAACTGAAATAGAGGAGGATCTTCCGGATGTAGAGGTTGTCGTCGTTCCGGTTGGAGGGGGAGGACTTATCTCTGGGATAGCTGTGGCTTTAAAACATTTAAAGCCTAGAATTAAGATATACGGGGTACAGGCTAAGGGAGCCGCCGCGATGGTGGAATCTTTCCGTAAGGGGAGGAGAATTGAAATAGAGAAAGTGGATACCATAGCGGACGGCATAGCGGTCAAGAAGCCCGGAGAACTCACTTTTAAAATTATCGAAGAGTACGTAGACGACGTGATCGCAGTTGATGATAACGAGATAATTAGAGCGATATTTCTACTATTGGAGAGATCGAAAACCTTAGCCGAGCCAGCTGGAGCTGTTGGAGTAGCCGCGGTACTAAGCGGCAAGATAGATGTAGAGGGTAAGAAAACCGCTATCGTGGTTAGCGGAGGCAATGTAGATATGCCCTTATTGTCGCATATAGTTCAGAAGGCATTAGTTGTCGAAGGTAGAGAAGTGAGACTTAAAGGCGTATTGCCGGACCGTCCGATATTTCTTAAAGAAGTCCTGGAAGTGGTTTCTACTATGCGCGTCAATATAGTTTCTATAAGCCATGATAGAGTAAACCCTGTTTTACCTCCTGGGAAGGCGGAAGTTGAGTTAACTTTGGAAACTCCTCCCGGCTTTAACATAGAGCAGTTATTGAAAGAGCTTAAAAATAAGGGGTTTGAATTTAAAGAAGTGAGGTAGATATTATGCCCGAGAAAGAAATAGTATTCTCGCCGAAAGCGCCTAAGCCTATAGGTCCTTATTCTCAAGCAGTGAAAGTCGGTCCATTCCTCTTTGGCTCAGGTCAGATACCGATAGATCCGACTACAGGAGAGGTCGTTAAGGGAGATATTAAAGAGCAGACCAGAAGAGTCATGGAGAATATAAAAGCGGTTTTAGAAGACGCCGGTTATAGTCTAGAAGACGTAGTATCAGTGTTTGTCTTTTTAAGCAACTTGGAAGATTTCAAAGATTTCAACGAGGTATATGGAACCTATTTTAGGGAAAAACCTCCCGCTAGAACCACTGTTCAAGTAGCTCGTTTGCCAAAAGACGTATTATTAGAGGTAAGCTTCATCGCTTACAGAGAGAAGTAAAGTATGGAGTGGCTAATAGACTGGCTCTACGATCTGGCATTAAAGTACGGGTATTTGGGCGCTTTTATAGTCTCCATATTGGGTAATTTACTCCCGTTTATGCCTATTCCTTATCTAGCCGCAATTTTTTTATTTACTGCAAACGTGCCTGGAGTTGATCCGCTAGTAGTGGGATTGATCAGTGGTATAGGGGGTGGTATAGGTAAGCTAATAGTGTTTTTAACTGGTTGGGGCGTTTCGAGCTTTTTAAGCGAAGAACAAGAAAAACAAATGGCGGCTTTTAAAAAACTTTTAGGAGATTACGGCGCTTTAGCAGCCTTTCTCTTTGCGGCGACTCCATCGCCCGACGACATAATAATAATTCCTTTAGGTTTAATTAAGTACAACGCGTGGAAATTTTTCGCGGCCGTCACGGCAGGTAAAATTGTAATAAGTATAGCTACCTCATATTTTGGAGTTTTCTTTGGCGAAGTTTTTAGCGGATGGGGCGTTCTTAGCAGTATTATAGCCTCTATTCTTTTTCTAGCTATTTTCACTTGGATTCTCTTTAGAATAAATTGGGTTAAAGTAATGCTTATGATAAATGAAAAAGGATGGAGAGGATTTATAAGAATTATATTAGAGGGTAGGTGGGATGTTTTTATACAATCGAAAAAATCTAAGTCTCCAAGGTAATCCATTTAGATTGGTGTTTAAGCCTGCCTCCGTGATAATGATTACTGATGCAAACTTTGTAGAGAAGCATTTTTTCCTCTCCCTTTACGGCGAAAACTCCTATGGATATTTCTTCAACCCACGAGCCAGCATGCCCTCTAACTTGCTCATTAAGCGTAGCATTTACAAACACATACCCGAGTTGAGCTAGTTCATCAATTTTCTCTAGCAATTCTTTTCTTAATTCTAGATTCTCAACGTATTGGAGTATCTCTTCTTTTAAAGCCAGTGGGTTTAAAGTCTTTTTTAATATTTCACTATCCGGCGGGTTTTTATAGTAAATATCGCTAAATTTCACTCCAACAAACTTCTTAAAAACCATATTCCCTCTATTATAGACTAAGCATAACTAGGTTAAATGAGTATTGCTAAAACTGTGATAACATTAAATATGCCCGTTTTAACTCCTATGGTGATGGAGCGGAAAGATTGGAAGTATGAAATTCCAGTAGAGAAGCTTTCTCGAGCCATGAGGGTTCCTAAGGAGATTACAGAACAGTTGAAAGGAATAGGGTCTAGGAAATTTATTAGACAACTGAAGAGAGAAGCCGTTGATTGCCCTGTGCTCCAGAAGAAGCGATCTTTCCTAGAGTGCTATGTTTGTAGCAATTTTGTGAGAAGAATACGAGGCATAGTTTACTGTAAAGGCCTTCCCCTCGAAGAAAGCTAATATACTGGGACGTAGTAGTACCTGTAGATTATTCTCCTTCTTCTTTTAGGCCTCACTCTGAACAATTTGACTATAAGTATTCCTGTTACAAATCCTCCTATATGGGCCCAGAAAGCCACGTTTGAGAATAGTCCGGTTAGAGACCATACGCCCATTAGGAATTGGTATAGAAACCACATGCCTATATAGTAGTAAGCGGGAATTGTGACTATTGTTATAATCCAAGTCATAACTAGTGTTCTTATCCTAGCATGGGGGTATAAGACCATATACGCTCCTAGAACTCCAGAAATCGCTCCAGAAGCTCCTACAGCTGGTATTCTTAAGTTAAGCGCTCTTATAGTTGGCAGAGAAACCATTATAGATAAGATATGTATAAGCGATGCGCCTAAACCGCATAGTAGATAGAATACTAGGTATTTTAACCTTCCAAAAGCGTCCTCTACGTTATCCCCGAATATATAGAGATAGAGCATGTTTCCTCCTAAGTGTAAAATATCGGCATGCATGAACATACTTGTTATTAACGTCCACAGTCTGCGCCCGTTTATTATGTAGATTGGTATGACGCCTAGAGTTTTTATCGCATTTTCTAAAGAGCTTAAGCCTTGAAAGAAGAAGTAGAAGAATATCGCCACATTGGTCGCGATGAGTATGTACGTTACCACGGGAGTTGTATACGATCTATTTTCGTCGTAGAGAGGTAACACATTAATCCCTTCATAAACTTGACTAGCTAGTATATATCTGTGATCCTTTTTCTGCCGTCCTTATATTTGTTTATGTACTATACGGATGGTATAGTGATATGATTTCGGAGAAGTAGGTAGTAGAGGATTTTAAAATCTTGAAGAGATCAATTGGTGGTGGGTATGTTAAGAGAGAATGAGTTTAAAATTTTAGTTGTTGGTCCCTTTAATAGTGGCAAAACTACGCTGATAGACACTGTATGCGATGGAAAAGTGATAAGAACTGAAGCTCCGACATATGGCTTGTATAAGACAGTTAAGGAGATGACTACTGTAGCCTTAGATTATGGAAGATTTACCTTGAGGAGTAAGAAAATACATCTTTTCGGGACTCCAGGACAGGAGCGCTTCAGCTTTATGTGGCACGTCTTGGCTAGAGGATTAGACGGCTTCGTCATGTTAATAGATGGCAGTGATCCTCAAAGCTTGTTAAAGGCTAAGAAGATATACGGGCTATTAGCCTCTCTGTATAACGTACCCCACCTCATAGTAGTGAATAATAAGAATGGGCGGGTTTTGATTAGAAGAGAAGACGTGAGGAAAATACTGGGGACTAATGCGCCTATTAGAGAAGCTTCAGTTGTTAATAAACGGGATGTGGAGAAAATTTTAGAAGAACTAATAAAGATGCTGAACGAGAACGATAAATAGCATATTCATCCCATATCACTAGGATGGGAAAACTATTCAACATATGGCCAGTACTACTCTTGACACTTACAATACCGATTCAGCAAGGCTCTCTCCCAACTTTCATCGAGTACATCCCCCGAAGGTACTCGATAGATGCCGTGTTTTATCCTCAAAACTTAACCCTAGATGTTAAGCTACGCTTTCACTATCTAAACGATAAAGCCGAAAACTTTACGAAGCTATATTTTCATTTCTTCCCAAATTCAGCTTATTTCCACAAATATGGAGGAAAAGTTGATCAGATCACCATATATAAAGGGAAGAAAAAGTTAAACTATAGATTCAAGAAGGATGGATCAGTGTTAGAAGTCGATCTGGGAAAAGAACTAAACCTTTTTGAGAGATTAGATTTGACTATAAGTTTTCGATTGATAATTCCAGGGGTTAGAGGTCGGTATGGATACTACAATGGGGTTTTCGCTTTTGGAAATTGGTATCCTATACTAGCCGTGTACGATGAGAGAGGTTGGAACTTGTATCCATACCTCGTCTATGGTGAGTCCTTTTATTCGGAAGCAGCATCCTATGATGTCAAGATATCAGTGCCATCGGACCTCCTCGTAGCGGCTACGGGCGAGTTAGTTGAAAAATATGTTCAAGGAGATCGTGTTGTATACCATTGGAGAGTAGAATTAGCTAGAGATTTCGCTTGGGTCGCGAGCAAGAACTACGTGGTTAAAGACGCGATATATAGCCTAAGCGATGGAGAAGTAAAGATTTCGGTCTATCTCCTTAAAGAATACGAAGAATATTATAAAGATGTTCTGACTTTTGCTTTTAATGCTTTAAAGGTATATTCTCATCTTTTCGGCCCGTATCCCTATTCTTCATTCAAGCTCTGCCAGGTCTTTGGGGATTTTGCCGGAATGGAGTATCCGGGTCTCGTCATGATATCAGATAGTGCTTTTTCCTCGAG
>JALURF010000207.1:11642-19332 GCA_027017165.1 Thermofilaceae archaeon | reverse complement strand
AAAACCGATACTTGGGGTACGATGAGCTTAGCTTCTTCAACGAGAGAGCCGTCAGCCAGTATCTCCCTAGGGTTGCCATCTGCGAGCACGACGCCGTCCTTCAACACTATTAATCTATCCGCGTACCTGACGAGTCGCGGGATTGAGTGAGTGATAACGATGACAGTGATCCCCCTATTTCGTAAATCGTTAAGCAGTGAGAGAATACGGTAACTGAATCCCCTGTCTTGTCCGGTGGTGGGCTCGTCGACTATCAAAACTTTAGGCTCTAAAGCCAGTATAGAGGCTAAGGCTAATCTCCTCTTCTCACCTTTACTTAAGAAAAATGGGTGTTCCTCGGCTAATTCTTTAAGCCCCACTAGATCCAGGACACGCGTTACTCGGGCTTCTACTTCATCCTCGGGCAATCTTCTAAGCTTTAGACCGAACGCGACTTCATCCCATACTGTCTGGTTAAACAATTGATGATCGGGATTTTGAAAGACATAGCCGACTAGAGAAGATAAGGCGAGTTTATCGTATTCCTCTACTTTTCTCCCGTCAATATAGACCGCTCCCATGGATGGTTTGAGAAGACCGGCTATAAGCTTAGCTAGAGTAGTCTTACCCGATCCATTAGGACCAACTAAGCCTATATACTCTCCCAATCGAATCTCTAAATTCACATTTTTTAAAGCAAATCTATTTCTCTCATAGCTAAAACCGAGATTCCTACACTCTACGATAACGTCCCCAAACTTTCCAGAAAGACGAGTTTCTATAACATCCTTTCTCACATTCAATTCTCTATACTTCAGCGCCTCGCCTAGAGTCACAGGGGGAGAATTTCTGCCTAGCCGATAAAACAACTGAGTTATTTGAGGAGGATAAACTCCTACATCGACCAGCTCGGACACGTGGGAGAAGAATTTTTTCGGAGGTCCCTCTAATATAATCCTTCCACCGTATAGGAGAACGAGCCTATCAGCTAATTCTGCTAAAATCTCTGATTCATGCTCCACCACTATTATCGTTATATCCAATTCGTCTCGCAATCTCTCGATAACGTTTAAAACTTCTTCCTTTCCAAGAGGATCTAAATCCGAAGTAGGCTCATCGAGAACTAGAATTTCAGGCTTCTTAGCGAGCATAGCCGCGATCGCAACTCTCTGTTTTTCTCCTCCGCTAAGCTGGAGCGGCGACCTCTCCAAAAAGCTCACATCTAATCCCACTAAGTCTAATGCCCATAAAATCCTCTCTCTAATCTCCTCGCGACTCAAGTTTAACGGCTCAAGCCCTATAACTAACTCATCTTCAACAGTCGACATCACAAATTGAGACTCCGGATCTTCAAAAACCATTCCAACTCTCTTAGTCAGCTCGGTAACATCAGCTTCTCTAGTATTCATGCCTAAAACCTTGACGCTACCTTTAAACGATCCGGGTATACGTTGAGGTATGATACCCGTAAACGTTAAACAGAGAGTGGTTTTCCCGGCGCTCGAAGGACCCATAATACCTAAAAACTCGCCTTTTCTTACTTTAAGATTGACGCGTTTAAGCACGGGCTCCTCTCTGCCCTTATAAGTCCACCATACATCCTTAACTTCGATAACGCTCATATCCACCCCCAGATGCTCGGATATAAGTAGAAGAATACCGCTATAGCCAAGGATAGCGCCACCGCTAGAAAATCGTATAGACTGAATTTGAGCACGTGGTAACGTGTAGGTACCCGAGAACCGGGCGAAATACCCCTGGACTCCAATGCGAGCGAGATTTCGTAGCTCCTGGTGATGAGCAGAGTTAATAACGGTATTAAAGCATTAACGTATAACTTGAATTTAGAGGTTAATGGCATTTTATCTAAATCGACGCCGCGTATAATCATGGCATCTCTCACAGTGTAAAAATCGGATACGAAAAGCTGTAAACCTTTAAAGAATAGCGCTATGGACAAGCAAGCTCCATAGGGCACTCCTATGCTTCGCAAACCCCATATTAGCTCGCGATCGCTCACGCTACCTAAAAGTAGAACCGCTGAAAGCACCATAGCGAATATCCTAGATATGAAGACCGTAGTCGCGTTTAAACTCGCATCGCTAATTGTGATCTTCCACTCTACTATGCCTTTCTCAGCTTCAATCTTTATTAATGTGTATTCGAAAAACGTGATATTGCCCGGCATGCTGGTAAACAGCATAAAAGATAATGCGATAAAACTGGTTAAGCTGATTATTATCAAGAGGTATTTTTTAACAAAGCCTAGGGGGATTCCAGCTATTTTACATAACAATAGACTTATGAGAATTAGTATAAGGGCTGAGAAGATATCTTTAATAAATAATATTGAAAAGGAAAGAGAAAGAGGAAATAGGATTTTAGAGAAGACGTGGAGTTTCTGATACCCGGTCTGCCTAACTTCTAAACCTATGAAATCTCTGAAAAACGTCTTAGACATCTCCCTCACTACGCGAACCACTTTTCAACATATATAGCCGTTCTCTTGATAACAGGAGTTAAAGCCACCAATAGCGCGGTGCCTATAGTCGATAACACTATTAAATCGCCCATAACCCACCCGATAAACACCGGCATGAAAAGCTCACTAGGTAGAGGCGGCGGGAAGTTAAATACAGTTAAAGTTCCAGCACCCTAAAGCCCGGAGAACACCGAAGCTAATATGATGCCGGAGACGGCGTAGACGCCCCAAGTTTTCGGATCGCCGGCCAGCATTCCCATAATGATGCCTATAACCGCCAGCGCGGTGCCTATGTAGACGGAGTACACGTAGAACGTTACGAAGGGTTCTCCGAGAGTTGCGCCCCAAAGGACTTGAACGGTTATGCCTAAGATTATCAGAACTGTGCCTGAAACCACGAAGAATGGCAATAGTTTAGCATAACCAGGCCTTTTTACTGTGAAATCCGGATCTACCTTTAATAGCCTGAAAGCGGCAGCGGGTATTAATGCTTCAATAAAATCGGCGAAAGCCCACACCAGCGATTGTATCACAGAGTAACCGCTAGGGTAAAGACCTAGGAGGAAGCAACTAAAATAGCCCGCTAAAGCGCCCCACATGCCCATCCAAACGCCTAAGGGGACGTAGACAGCGGCGGCTACGTATAGAGCCGAAACTCCGGGCGCACCGAGCACTGGGAATATCAGACTGGAGAGTACTCCTAAAACGTATGATATGGCTGTGGCGAAGGAGAAGGAGACTATGTGCATCCAAGTTACTTTTCTGGTCGGCAAGCTTCCACCAAGTGATACTTTACATACTTTATTATTAAATTTACGGTTATACTTTTATTTTAAATCTTTGTTTAACGAAAAATGTTAATAAATTTAGCCATAATTCCACGTAGGCTTAAAGTTACGCGGAAGGCCTATACCTAGACTACCCTAAATTCTTCAATCTCATAAGCTCTTTTAGTGGAGGTATTTCATCTGTCATTTCTTGCGGGATTTTCTCCCAGATAATTCCTTTAGGTTTTTCGTGTTTCTTCTCGACATTGATGATCCTGGTTGGAGTTACTATAATGTCGACTATTGTATCGTAGGGACTGGCTTCGATAGGGATGTCTATCACTTGACAATCGTGAACCACCGCTATTACGGGAGTATTTTCATCTACAACTCCTATTTCTCTAAACATAGCCCATTCAAGGTCAAAATAGCCGTGACCCTTTCCATACCTCACTCCTTCCAGATTTACAGCCGAAGCCCCGGTTACTAGAAAATCTATCTTTTCAAGCGCCTTAATGTTCTGCAGTGTCACGAAGACGCCGAATCTATCGGCTCCATCGAGAGTTGACGCGTACTCTTCCTGACCTCGCGGAACTAGTTCTCTAGAAATCTTAATAAAGCCTCTAACGATGCCGTAGGTGGGCATTATATAGGTTTTTCCATCTAGTATGCAGTACTCTCTGAGTTTTTGTAGGCAATTATCCGGGGTTATCATAATATATCTAGAATTCTTGTACAACTCCATTCTTCGAATAGCGGCGGCGCATTTTTCGCTACCCTCAAAATCAGGTATAAATTTCGAAAAATCCCAGTGAAAACGAGAATCGGGTTTCGCTACTTTTCTAAGCTCTCTCCAAACTTCTTCTCTAATTCTATCTTTCGCCAACACATACACCACCCATAATAATTCTACACATCTCTTCTACAGTTAACACGGTTACCGGTACGAGTTTTCTAGCGAGAACCGTTACTTGAGGAGGATTTAGAAAAGTACTTCTCAAGAGTTCAAAATCACCCATAACATCTCTGACATCACCATCGGCAATTACCCTACCCTCTTTAAGTACAACAACTCTTTCAGCGTACTCAGCTACGAGTCTCATATTATGAGTCACTACTATGATCGTTCTACCGGACTCGTTTAATTTTTTCAATAAATCCATTATCCCCTTAGATTGTACAAAATCCTGTCCGGTAGTAGGCTCGTCCACAACGATAACTTCGGGCTCCATCGCTAACACCGCAGCTACCGCCAATCTCTGTCTCTGACCTTTACTCAAGAAATAGGGCGGGACGTCCTCCAGTCCAGATAAGCCGACGATCCCCAACACTCTACCAACTCTTTCCCGTATCTCCTCCTCGGACATACCAGCGTTTCTAAGGGCATATGCGCATTCCTCGTATACAGAGGTGCAGAACAACTGATGGTCAGGGCACTGGTAGACGTAACCTATCTTCCAAGCCAGCTTACTGATATCTATATGTTTGGTATCCATTCCGAATACTTTAACAATTCCCTTTGTAGGTTTAAGAAGTCCGACAATATGCTTAATTAACGTAGTCTTTCCCGACCCGTTCTGGCCTATTATAGCTACAAACTCTCCTTCTCTAATTTTTAAATTCACGCCTTTAAGCGCTTTAGTACCATCCGGGTACACGTACTCGACCTCTTCCATAACTATTATTGGTTCTCCGCTTTGCCTTCCTTTTCGAGGAAAACTCGGCGATAGAGAATCTCCAACGCTAAGAGTGTCTAAGATTTTAAAAGCTTCCTCTAGAGTCGTTGGAAGAAATTCTCGATTCAAGCCATTCAGTCTGTAAAAAACTTCTGTCACTTGTGGTGGATAAACTCCCTTCTCCATGAGGAACGGTACATCCCTAAAGAATTCTCTCGGCGGACCTTGTTCTATAATTCTCCCATCGTAGAGAAGTAGTATTCTATCAGCAAATCTGGCTAATTTCTCTGTATCGTGCTCTACTATGATCAACGTTACGCCATACCTTCTCCTTAACTCCGATAATACGGAAAAAATCTCCTGCTTCCCTAAGGGATCTAAATCGGATGTCGGTTCATCTAAAATTAAAATCTCGGGGCGGCGGGCGAGCATCGAGGCGATAGCGATTCTCTGCTTCTGGCCGCCGGATAGCTCGAAAGGATACTTGTCGCTATACTCTGTCATTCTGGTTACTCTCAACGCTTCTTCCACTCGTTTAAGTATCTCATCTCTCGGAAAGCCAAAGTTTTCGAGGGGAAAAGCTACCTCGTCTAAAACTCTCATAGTTACGAATTGAGTTTCAGGATCTTGGAAAACTATACCGACCTTTTTTATAACCTCTGATAAGGGCGTCGTCAAAGTATCCATACCATTTATCAAAACTCTGCCTTTAATAGTGCCTCTAACTTCTCTAGGAATTAAGCCAGTCAAGCATAGACATAATGTCGTTTTTCCAACTCCACTAGGACCTACGATTCCCACGATTTCTCCCTTCGCCACTCTGAAATCTACTCCTTTTAAAACCCATTCTCTACCAGTATTATATTTCCACCAGAGATTCTCCACGCGGATTATTACATCATCCATTAAATGGCCACCCCGGAAATGTAAGTAGACCATAAAAGGTCTTGAGTAGAAAAGCCAGAACCACAGCAGCGACTAACAACAATAATATTACTTTATCTTTAATAGTTAAACTGAAATCGTAGAGATAGGTCCTACTGCGGCCTGGCTCGAATCCCTTAATTATTAATGCGTTTGTCATCTCGAACATTCTTCGAATCGCGAGCACCATTAGCGGAGTTCCTAGGCGCACGTAGTTTCTAGCTCTCTGTACTAGAGATTTCTCTGAAAAATTTGTTCCTCTAAGTATCATGGCATCTCTAACCTTGGCGTAGTCCTCCATAAAGACCGTTGAGAGTCTAAAAGCGAGATTTACGGTGAAGGCTAGATAGTAGGGTAGCCGCATCGATACAAGCCCGTACACTATATCAATATCGCGCATCACGGCTAAGAGCAAGGTGGAGCCCCACAGCATTAATAAGAATTTAGCAGTCATCGTAAAGGCGTATATCAGCGTCATATCCGAAATGTAGGTGCCCCAGGGGAAACGATAGTATACTATATTCCCGGGGATGGTACTGCCCAATAGATACGATAGCATGACAGCTTGAACTATTAGAACGGCAAATACGATAAACCTGCCTATCCTGGCCAATGGTATTTTAAAAAATTTAAAGCTTAGAAATACAGCTATAATCGCACATAATAAGGCTGTCAGCGAGTCGATAATCCACGCTAGTAGATTAATCGCTAGCAGCGATATGATCTTTAATAAAGGATGTAATTTAAGGAGAGGCGACTTTTCCTCTATATATATGAAAAAGGTCCTAGACATCGCTACCGCCAGCGATTCCTATTATTCGCTCCAAGCGTACATAGGTGACGTCTTTACATACCCGGTTAAGGTCTTTAACAGTGGCGTGCCCACTATCAAAACGGCGAGCGAATCACCGATAAAATACGTTAAAACTCCGACCCACCAGAAGGGCCACGTAATAACACCGAAGAACAGGTTAACGGTGTGCACCCAGAGACCGCAGACGAGGCTTGAGATCAGCACGGCGACTACCCATACTGCGTAATCTCTTCTAGTCTTTAACTCTGGATCGGCTTTAGCTATCTTAAAAATCATGAAGCATACTAGCGGCGCTATGAAATCGCCTAGCCCGCCATCAGCCCATACTTGTAGCGTATAGCCGAAGAAATAGCCCATAGCCAGCGTAGTTGCTATATGACCGCCTAATGCGCCCCATATTCCAAACCACAGCGTCATGACGAAATAGAAGCCAGCTGGTATCCAAAAACCAGACGCAGCTGGTAGCCCCGGTATGGGAACTAGAATTATCGCAAAAAGAGCGAGAGGGAGGCAGAGCCCGGCGGTGACACCGGTAATAACTATATTTTTAACGTTTATCTCCACAATAACCACCTCATAGGGAAATCCAACCCATGAATATCTGCCCGATGAACGCTATTATAAGCCAGAGTACCGCGACTTCCGCTAATACTTTGAAGACGTGTATATAGAGGAAAAAGCTTTTTTCTTTTCTGATTTCTTCAAAATACGGTTTTGTAAATTTATTCTGTATGAAATCCAGCACTATTATCGCGATCACGACGGCGAATATCGTCGAAATGTAAAACAGAGTATACGGTATCATTCTCGCACCATGTAGTATTTTACATACTTTGTTATTAATTTTACGCTTATAATCTTATTCTAAATCTTTGTTTAACAAAAAATGTTAAAGCAAAATAGAATAATAGGGGCCAAGCTTAGAATAACTCACGGATCTAGAGTAGGGTCGTCCAACAGATGTCAAGGTTTAGGTACTTCCACTACGAGCCGAGGCCCTTACAAGAAGAAACTATGAGAAAACTGTCCAGGTATATTAGAATGGGCG
>JALURF010000207.1:0-11632 GCA_027017165.1 Thermofilaceae archaeon | reverse complement strand
CTGTGAGAACAGGGAACGAGACGGATAGACCTATCGAAGAATTAAAGATTATTGTCGAGAAAACGAGAGTAGATGTTCTTGCTTTATCGTATAGGGGTAAGAAGGATATGTGCTTATTGTCTAGACGCTACGGAGAATTGGACTATTCTGAAGTCTCCTATCTCTGTAGCCAAAAGCGGAGAGAATGTCCTTACTATGTTAACTTCTTAGAAAACTTCGATTATTCAATCTTCCGAGAGCATAGTCCTCTACTCTATTCGGATATTTATGGTATAGCGGAGAAGGAGGAGATATGTCCCTATTACGCTCAGAGAGCGTTGCTGGAGATAGCTGATTTAGTGGCTTTAAGCTATAACTACGTCGTAGACTCCAGGCTCGAGTGGAGTATAAGAAGGCTTTTCCCCTATAACAGAGCGATACTCGTCGTAGATGAGGCGCATAATCTACAAAATATAGAGTTAAACTCGGAGCGTATTACTCTCGGAACTGTTAAAAGAGCCTTGAAAGAGGCTGAAGAATGGGATGCACCCGCGATAGCCGATTTCGTATCCGACTTAAGAGATAAAGTGGATAAATTATTCCGTGCATTAGCCGATGAAGAGGATATAGCATTTACCCCATCGGAGTTTATAGCTCCCTCTGAGTACGACATGCTGGATAGAGCAAAAGCTTTAGGCGAATTTATCCGAAGAAAAATGCTGGAAGAAGGTAAAAGGCCTAGATCTTCTCTCTACCGCTTAGCGATTTTCTGGAAAAAAGCCTTAGAGCTAGAGGGTTTAGAAGGTATAGCCTTTATAGCGGAGAAAGAGAGAGATAATCTGCGTCTAAATATTTGGGATATGAGATCAGCCCAAATTCTGGCATCTCGCTGGCCCGTATTTAAACGATGTATTTTCTGCTCAGGGACTCTCGAGCCAATAGATGCTTTCGCAGAAGTGGTGGGTCTCGACGATTATTACCCCATAAAGGTCCCTCCTATCTACAATCCTCGAAACCTGAGAATATACCTGCTGAGCGATGTTAGCACTAAAGGAGAGGAACTGAGCGAGAAGATGGCGGCCAGGTACGTGGAAGCAATAGTGAAGTTTCTGAAAAAGGTGAATGTAAATACGGCTGTCTTCACCGCCAGCTACCGCGTACAGGAGAGACTAGTTTGGTCAGGTTTAAAGGAGAAGATTAAAGACCTAGAGTACTCTGTGTTTGAAGAAAGTAGGGGGATGACGGGGCTGAAGGCGAGACAAACACTAGAATCTTTTAAGAAATCTCGGAAAGCCGTACTTATAGCCCCTATGGGCGGTAGATTTGCGGAAGGCGCCGATTTCCCGGGCGAACAATTACAGGCAATCTTCCTCGTGGGTATACCTTTCGAAAAACCGACTACGAGAACTCAACTATATCTAGACTACTATTCCAAACTCTATGGAAAAGAGAAAGGCAGGCTTTACGGCTACACTATCCCCGCTATTAAAAGAGCGGCTCAGGCTTTAGGCCGGGCTTTAAGATCTCCGGATGATAAAGCAATTTTCGTTCTAGGTGATAAACGCTATAAAAAATATATGAACTTGCTCCCAGAGTACGTGAAAAAATGGAGTAGAGAGATCGGGACGAAGGATATAGATTACATATCGACGCCCTGGTGAATGATTATTTGCGGAAATTTAATTTATTCTCTAACCTCTAAGTTAATGCAGGTGAACGCATTGACGGTAAGAGACGAATTAGAGCAACTCATATGGCTATATAAGCCGCGCTTCTACATATTCGAATGGATACCCTTCGACCCAAACATATTCGAAGAGATAGCGGAAGAGTTAGAAGCTAAGAACAGGGAGAAGGGCATATTATTGACCGATGAAGTAGATAATTTCCCGGAGAAACCCGTGTTTATCAAACCGCGGGTAGCCAGCACAGTTTCTGTTATCGACTATAAGTTTAATCGTCTTCTCAAACTCGAGGCTTTTATAGGATATCCGGAAGCTGTGGAACAAGCGGAGAGACTGGGTATTGAAATAAGAGATTATGGAAGCATAGTATACGGTCTACAGATACAGCAAGTGGATGGAGCGCCCGAGGTGAGCCTAGACAAGCTAGCTCGAATAATTTTCGACGTTATAGAGGATACCTCTAGGCTTATGAGCAGCATCCTAAGCTTGTATCAAAGAAGAATTTTAAACATAATCTACCCCGGCTACAAAGAAGAGGGATTTGAGCGGAGAAAATATAGTGTCGTAATTTCTGAAAAAGTTAGAGTTAAAGGAAGAGAGTCGAAGAATGAAGAAATTTTGGATTTATTGCTAGAAGAGCCTTACGTAAACGAGGTTAAGCAGATAGTTGGGCCGATAACTTCATACATTAAGAGAGACGGATACTGCCTGATAGATGGAAGTTACGGTTTACTCATTATAGGTGAAGTTAAAAATGTGGAATTGTTATCGCTTTATGCTTCGGTAAAATCTCTTGAGATATTCCTCGAGGACCTTCTCGTCTACTTGTGGATGGTTTGGGAAAAACTCGGAGACGCTAGGAGGACCGTTTTAAAAGGCGATGTAAAAGAACTAAAGAAAATGCGCGTACAGCTCGTAAACACTTTATCCGATTTTACGCTATTGAAGAGCGTGATGGGGACTATAACCTATTCCCTAGATAGAATGGAGTCGGAGAGTAAGATTGTAGATAATGACGATTTAGGCTTTAGCACGGTTTTTCACGCGGTTAAAAACAGGTGTAGAACTATAGGGGATTTATTCGAATCTATCGAGAGGGAGATAGATGGATTATTGATGGTTATCAACACACATATAGAAGAAGCTCTGGACAGGCTTAACACATTGACGTTCTGGCTATCTATAATATTCGGATCCTTCGGTTTGGGACAGTTGGCCGTGGCGATAGCCCCCTGGTTTATGGGACCAGTAGAATCCACTATAGTCTCCTCTATAGCCACGCTCCTCCCGATACTTTTTGGAGTAATCCTACATCTTGGAGGTGGGAAAACTAAATGATAAGTCGAGATGCTGAAAAACTCCTCTACCTTATAAGCCTGTACACCGGAGGCGAAGGGGAATTAGAAAAATGGATTAAAAACTACGCGCTCTGGGCTCTCATATACCATGGGATAGTCGAGAAAGTGTTTGAAAAATACGACTATACGCCAGTCACTGTCATGTGGTATGGCGTGCTCAGAATAGCTAACATAAGTATGGAGGCTGAAGCTGATATCTTCAAGTTACGTAAAGAGGGTTTAATCAACAAGCTGCGCTTAGCCACCAGCAAGTACAGGTATATAACCGCCTATAAAGTCACTGAAAAGGGAGAGAAATACCTCGAAAAAGTAGAGCCTAGAGTTAAAAAGGATGTAGATAGGGTTTTTAACCCTCCTGGAGTCGGAGTGCCTGATATAACCATAGATGTTAAAGGAAACCCTATTCTAATTTATAAAGATGGAAGGAGAATCTTAATAAAAGTGTTATATCCGGAGGATGTAGCGTATTCTTCTTCTCCTTCTTTTTTATAGTTAATATAGAGAGAATGTTTAAAGTATAGTTGCCATTATATTTTAAAAACGGATTTATAGATATCAGTAGTATATATACCGAGAATTATGAGAAATAAAGAATTAGTTAGAAAAGTACAGTTGATGGGCGGATCTACACTAACAATATCCCTGCCTAAAGAGTGGACTAGAAAAGCTGGTATAAACCCTGGAGATTTCGTCTATCTATATGTAGAATCTGATAATTCTCTACGAATAATGCCCAAAAACGTGGTATCGTTAAGACGGAGAGAAACTGTTATAAACGTAGGGAAGGAAATGTCCAAGGGAGCTTTAGTCAGAGAGCTTATGTCACGCTATTTGACCGGCTACAAGGTTATAGTTCTGAATTTCCGCGATGGAGATTATAAACAGAGAAAATATTTGAAATCCGCCATCTCTAAAAAGCTCATAGGAGTCGAAGTTCTCGAGGAATCTAGCGATAGAATGGTTCTACAAGTCTTGGTAAACGTGGAGGAACTAACCGTTAATACTATTATCCAGCGCATGACGTATGTAGCCTCAGGCATGCTGTCCGATTCTCTACGGGAGTTAAAGAAGCTAGATAAAGAAGTCATACAAGACATCATAGATAGGGATGATACCGCGGATAAGCTATATCTCTATATTTTAAGGCAGCTTAACGCGACTATTAAGGGCTACTTGAAGCTTAAAGAAATAGGGCTTAAAAGTATAGAAGAAACGCTTCAATACGGCGTCGTAGCTAAAAGTATTGAAAGAGTGGCGGATCATGCCCAAAGAATTGCAGTAAATCTCCTAGAGTTATCGCAGTTAAAAATCTCTCTTAAAGAGGACCTCTACAGGGCTATATACGAGTACGGGAATTCTATAAATAAAATTTTCAAAGATTCCGTGACCGCATTCTTAACCAGGAATAGAAGCGAGGCTCATAACATAATGGACACGGCTGCCGAAAGTCTAATAGGATATGAGAAAGTTATCATAAACCATATGATGAATTTTGAGTTAAGCGCGAAAATTTATTTCCCGTTAAGACTTATAATCGATAGTCTTAGAAGAATAGTGGATTATAGCGTCGATATATCTGAGGCGACTCTAGACCTTACTACAGAACTCTACGAGACTACCTAAATAAAACTAAGCTATTTTATAATTATCTTTAATAGTTCGACTAAGAATAGCAGTATTATCGATAGGGTCAGCGCAATACCCCAATCCAGCAGAGATGGATACGTGACGTCGAAAGCCGGATGTAGCGTTGGAACGTAGAGGACTATTAGCTGCATTAGAATCGAAGCCAGTATTGCCAGTAATAAGTACTTATTCTTGAATACGCCGACTCTCCATACCGGGTATTTAAGTGATCGACAGGAAAGAGCCATCATAAGCTCCATTAAAATCATCGAAGTAAATATCTGAGTTCTCGCTAGGATCAGATCTTCTCCTAGAATGTTCAAGCTTACGTAAAAGCTGCCTAAGAGCATGGCGGTCATGATTAACGGAGTCACTACCAGGAAGAGTAAGGTATCTCTTTTCGTAAAAATCCCTTCTTTTGGGTCGCGGGGTGGTCTCTTCATTATATCCGGATCGGCGGGATCTATACCCAAGGCTAGAGCTGGCAAGCCGTCGGTTACCAAGTTTATCCATAAATACTGTATAGCGGTGAAGGGTAGGGGTAGAGCCGTAAGTGAGGCGAAAAGCGGGATTATTATTTCTGCGATATTACATCTGAGCAGGTATACCAAGTACTTCTTTATATTTTCATAAATCTCTCTTCCCTGCTTAACAGCGGCCACTATAGTAGCGAAGTTGTCATCGGCCAGTATCATATCAGCAGCTTCTTTAGCTACTTCAGTCCCTGTAATCCCCATGGCTATGCCTATATCGGCGGATTTTAATGCTGGTGCGTCGTTTACCCCGTCTCCCGTCATAGCGACAACATGTCCCCGCTTTTTCAACGCTTTAATTATCTTCATTTTATGCTCCGGAGATACTCTAGCGTATACCACTACATCTTCTACGATTTTCTCTAACTCTTCATCGCTTATCTTCTCTAACTCAACCCCCGTTAAGGCTAGATCGCCGTCTTTAAACATCCCTAATTCTCTCGCGATGGCAATAGCCGTTAACTTGTGATCGCCCGTTATCATCACAGTTTTAATTCCGGCTTGTTTACAGAGATTGATAGCGTCTTTAACCTCTGGTCGAGGCGGATCCATCATCCCGACTAACCCGAGGAATATGAATCCTTTTTCAAATTCCTCGTCCAGAGACTCATCTGCTTTCTTCTCCTCGACTTCTCTATAAGCTATCGCTAGATTCCTCAAGCCGTTAGATGCTAACTCGTTGTTAACAGCCAATATTTTCTTTTTCATTTCTTCTTCTAGGATCAATATCCTGCCATTAATTCTGATCTTATCGCAGAGATTTAGCACTACTTCGGGAGCTCCTTTCATAAAGGCTAGAATTCTCGAATCCGATGTGTTATGGAGAGTGGTCATACGCTTTCTTTCAGAGGAAAACGGTATCTCGTTTACTCTGGGATATTTCTTAAGCTCGTCTTCTGTAATACCGGCTTTAGCCGCTACGACTATTAAAGCTCCCTCAGTGGGATCTCCTTTTATAGCCCACCTATTGCTCTGCTTTACGAGTTTTGCGTCATTACATAGCGCGGAGGCGAGGAGGAGTAGCTTAAGTTCCTCATCTATACCGGGTAAGATTTCGCCATCTAGCATAAACTCTCCTTTGGGCTCGTAACCGGAACCTGTAACATCTATGAGTTTATCGTTTACATAGATTTTGCGCACGGTCATCTCTCCCTTGGTCATCGTACCAGTTTTGTCTGAGCATATCACGGTCGTACTGCCTAAGGTCTCTACAGCGGGTAATCGCCTTACTATAGCTCTTCTCTTAGCCATACGGTACATCCCCACGGCTAAAGCTCCCGTAACTACAGCAGGCAGTGCTTCAGGGACAGCGGCAACGGCGAGGCTGATAGCCCACATAGCCATTTCTAGCAATTCATATTGCCATACAAAGAAGCCCACCGTTGCCACGAAACCAGCTACCGATAAACACATTATCGCTAATATTCTTCCTATCTCGCCCATTCTCCTCTCTAGAGGCGTTTCTTCTTTTTCCGTTTCCTGTACCCTAGCAGCTATCTTGCCAAGTTCAGTATTCATACCCGTAGCTACGACGACGGCTTTCCCCCTGCCGTATGTAACTACAGTACCCGCGTAGACCATGTTTTTACGATCGCTCAGTGGGGTATCCTCCGGCAGAGGCTCTGTAATTTTGGCTATAGTTACTGACTCCCCTGTCAAAGGTGCTTCATCTACTTTAAGATTATGAGATTCGATTATCCTGGCGTCGGCTGGAACCTTATCGCCCGCGTTTAAAACCAATATATCGCCGGGAACAATCTCCCTAGCTGGCACTTCAACTTCTTCTCCATTTCTAACCACGGTAGCCGTAGGTGCTGTTAGCTTTTTCAAAGCTTCTAAAGCTTTCTCAGCTCTATACTCCTGTATAAAGCCGAGGACAGCGCTGGCTACTACTATCGCCAATATCACTATTGAATCCGTTATTTCCCCTATAATTGCCGATAGTGCAGCCGCTAAGATGAGTATGGCTACTAGGATATTCTTGAACTGGCCGATGAATATCTGTATTTTACTTCTCCTTTTCTCTTTTCTCAACTCGTTAAAACCATACAATTCTAATCTCTTCCTAGCCTCCTCTGCACTCAAGCCTAGGGGATGACTTTCTAAAATTTCCAGCACTTTATCTACGGCTAGAGCGTGCCACTTCACTTCCGAGCCCATACTACCCCATCGATAAACTTCTAGGTCTTAATTTAATATTTTGCAAGAATATCCAAGAGTTCCCATAGCGACGATATTATATAATCCGGCAGTATTGGAGTGATTTCTTTTTCGATATAATGCCTGACTATAAGCACTGTTTTCATACCCACGAGCCGAGAGCCGGCTATATCGGCGAACGGGTTATTGCCGACCATGGCTGCCCTATCTGGAGGCGTCTCCACTCTATCTAGAGCTTCGTAAAAGATATCGGGGTGCGGCTTCCGCAATCCCACTTCATACGAAAACAGAGCTTCATCGAAGAAACGATCAAGTTTGAAGTAATTAAATACGAGTTTATTGCTTGGAAGAGCATTCGATATCAAGACCAGCCTATAACCTCTTTTTCTCAACTTCTCCAGTACTTGAGGAACATCCGGAAACAATTTAACATACCTCAGCTTAGGGCTAAAATAGACGTTGATTAATCGTTCTATATTCGAGTATTCTATGCCTAGCTCTTTCAAAATTCGCGTAATTACTCTCTCTACATCGATCTCTCTAAACTTAAGCCGTACCTTCTCCTCTTCAGCCCATATCTTGTCGTGTATCTTTACAAAATTCTCGTACTCTATCCCTCTATCCCTCATCCCTAACTCGTCGTAAAGGCTTTTAGCGCCGTCACTTCGCAACGCTCTATCCTCTTTCAACTCTTTTACCAGAGTATTCCCTAAGTCGAAGCAGATAGCATCTATCATAATCCACCGCGTTATTCAAAATTCAAGCAAATTTAAGATTTTACTCAATAAGTCTAAATACCTCGTCAATAAGCTTAGCATATCTCTCTTTTCCATCTACCCTAATATAGCTTAACGGAGGTTTAAAACCGTCAATTATAGTCCTAAGCTCTTCTAACTTTAACGCGCGTTTAAGCTTCGTATACTCGACGATCTCAATCACTAATACTGGTCTGTGTCCGGCGATGTATTTCAAATCTTCTTCGCCACATCCCTCAAGCTTGCCTGCTAGAACTAGAGCTTCTACTTCCCTTGGAGATAGAACTCTTATGTTCCCTGTCTTTATAATGCCCGTTACGGCTTTAACTGGAGCTGACTCGTAAATTATGAGATAGGAATTAGGTTTCAAGTCTCCTATCTTTCTTCTTAATTCATATTTTTTAACTCCTTTGTATATCTGCTCTGCAAATTGGGGCTTTATAGATAAAAGGTATACCGCCATAAAAGTGTAAATAAAATTGAAATTTAAAAACCTAGTAGGTGCCAGCTTATAAGGAGAGCTGCCGGGATTAAGAGGTTGTCCACGTCGGATGGACTGAAAGCCTCTACGAGAGTGGCTATAACGCCGAGAATCAGCATTTTAACTATGGCGTCGAAGCCCGGTAGTGTATAGAAGACTAATAGATATAATAAGAAGCTACCTATGAAACCCGCCAAGAATACTGTAAGAGATCCCTCAATACTTTTCTCTCTTCCGAGGAGTTTATATTTATGCTTGCCATACCTAGAGCCTATCCAAGCCGATAGCCCGTCACCCCAACCTAAGTAGCCCATAGTTACGACTCCTGCTTCAGTCATGAAATAAAGAACTCCTATAAACTCCATGGCTAACGTGAAGAAGAGGGGGCCAAGGAGCAACTCTTTTGGATTACCAGTCCTAGTCATAGTCTTAACAGCCGTGTCCTCAGGACCAGCGGTTAACCCTTTAATTAAGAAAAGGAGAGTCCAGAGGGCTGCCACGGATATATTGAAGACGTAGCTCCAGTCAGAAGGATCTAATAAGGGCCAGCACCAAACCCAGCTTCCAGCAGCGATGTGGATAATTTTTCTCGACAGGTCTTGAGGGAAGCCTTTAGCCACTAGCTTGTCCATAAGCCCGATTATAGAGAATATGTAAACGGCGGGCAGTACGGCGCCGGCAAAGAAATTCCACAGTATAACGGGTTGAATAGGTGCTTTCAACAGGATCACCTAAAGAGTGGATGGTTTATATGTTGTTCCGCGAGTATTTTAGCTTTACTTGGTTATTCTTGTAAATTCGTCTGTCTCGCCTTTCAGCGCTCGAGTTAGCATTTTATCTTTCATAATGTTCAATATCCAGACTTCTCCGCCTTTTTCAAAAAACCATTTATTAGCTAGAGCTTCAAGAAGCTTACCTTTCATGCCTCCACTTACGTCTATACCAGCGGCTCCACCTACCTGACTTATAATCTCCTCTACCTCTTTTAATGTCAATCTCTTTAATAGTTTTGCTTTTCCTTTCTTAGGATCGGAGTCGAAAACCCCGTCTACGTCTACGCCAAAGATTATAAGATCCGCGTTAAATACCTCCGCCATTTTAAACGCCTGTTGATCGCCCGAACACACCGAAAGCTTCATTGTTAAATCGGCGACCATATCTCCTGATAAAACTGGGACTATGCCCGTTTCCGCTATTTTAACCATGGGCTCATAGTACATTTTAATAATTCTTCCCTTATCGGCAACTATGAACGAAGACGGGAAGAACATTATACCGGGAACACCGCTTCTTTCTAAAGCATCGAGGACAGCCTGCCTAACCCTGTTAACTCTGTTCTGCGCTATAGCATAGCCTATGAGCTGTCTTTTATCAAAAAAGCCTTTATAAAGCTCGTACTCTTTCACCGGTACGTGTCCAGCACTGCCCACACCGTGTAAGAGTATAAACCTATTTCCTTCATCCATTAATTCTCTAATCTCGTTAGCTACTTTTTCTATAACCTCGCCGCGTATGTTAACTTCTCTAAGAGTTTTATCAGTTAAAACAGAACCGCCGATTTTCAGAACGATAGTTTTAACCATAAAATCACCCAGTTTTATATTACAAAGAGAAGTCTTGACTTTATTTTTTACTGTGCGGCAGCCGCTTTCATCCTAACCCGGCGGGGTCTGTCTAGCGGCCGTCGCGGGCAGTATTATATTTTAAAATCTTAAACATATATTTTCCGCAGAAAACCTAATATTGAAATTTCAACGTTTATATAACGTGTCGCAAAAAGGGTACCTAGAAACAGTACTTGACGTATTCCTCAAAAACTTAGCCATAGCGATTCCTAACGTGATCGTAGTCGGCTTAACGAGCATAATAGTGTTCGCAGCGTATATACTGGGGTACTTATCGATGATCGGGGCTTCCTTTATGGTATCCTCTATTAAAGAATTCCCTCTATCACAGCCGAATATCGAGAAATTCTTTTCTAGAATAAGCTTGATGAACATCACGTTTATCCTAATGATGCTGGGGTTGATAGCCATAGTAGCCTTAATCATGGTCGTTATATACGCTATCGCTCATGGTATGATGGCGGATATGAGCCTAGACGCCGTAATCAGGGGTTATACTAATTTGAGCAAAAGCTTTGGAGTCGCCAAAGATAATTTAATCAAACTCATACTGGTCAACCTAGCCGAGTTCTTCATTATAGGATTATCACTACTTCCGACACTAATCTTGCTGTTCGTCCATCCGCCGCTAGCTATAATTTCGATACTGCTTCCAGTACTAGTAGGCTTAGCGGTAGGCTTCCTGTTTATGGCTTCGCCGATCTTCGTGGTTATGGGTTATGGAGTGATAGATTCTCTTAAAGAATCAGCGGATGCTATGATGAAAACTTTCTCTCTAAGAATAGAGGTAATCATAGGGATTATAGTTGCTTTTGTAATCTCTTGGATAGTCAGTATACTAGGAGTTTTAACTATACCATTCATCTACGTCCTTCTAGCGTACTACATAGTCCACGATCTAAAGAAACTACCTCCCCCTCCTCAAGAGGGTCTATTAATCTAGCCATAAATCAAAACCCGTAAGAGATTTTATCCTTTATGATATTTTTTAAACATGATTTATCTTACTGAACAGGAACTCGAACGTTACGATAGGCAATTAAGGATTTTCGGAGTTAAAGCCCAGGAGAAGCTAAAAAACAGCAGAGTAACTATAGTAGGCTTAGGAGGCCTAGGATGTGCCCTAGCGCTCTATCTAACCGCCGCGGGAGTTGGAACTCTAAAACTCGTAGATAGGGAGAAAGTCGAATTGAGCAATTTAAATAGACAAATACTCCACTGGACCTCGGATATAGGCAAGGAGAAGACGTTATCAGCTCTTGAAAAGCTGGAAAAGCTAAATCCTGAAATTACGATAGAAACCTTAAGTATCGAAGTGGATGAAGATAATATTCACGAGATTGTAAAAAATTCTACGCTAGTTTTAGATGCTCTAGATAATTGGAAAACTCGATTTCTGCTGAATAGGGAATGTGTTAAAAATGGAATAC
>JALURF010000206.1 GCA_027017165.1 Thermofilaceae archaeon | reverse complement strand
AAGATGTAAAGACGTGTTGGATAACAGAGGTTTGAGGCATATTCTGAAGGAATATTAGAAGCCGGATAACTGCTTCAATATAGGGAATTCATTAACCACATCTACTGTTACTAAGTCCCATATAATCCCGGGCGGTTTTTTAAATTTAGTATGAGTTTCGATTAGCCTAGAAGGCGTGGCTATTATATCTACTGGAACGTCGTGAATTTCCATGGGTATGTTCTCCACTATCTGACATTCATGAACTATAGTAGCTATCGGAGTCTCCTTACCTACTATCCGCATTTCTCTCAAAATCCCATACTCTAGATCGGAAAAACCCTTCCCCCTCCCAAGCCTAGCTCCATTTAAAGTTACGGCTACACTCCCTATAACGTATAAATCCACCTTGTGATTGCTACTCATCGAAACGGCCTCTCCATATCGAGAAACTCCTCTAAGAGAAACCGCTACTCGAATGGCTCTAGGATGAATCTTCTCGGGATCTAAGAGGAAGAAACCTTTCCTAAGCCTGTACGAAGAAGTCATGAGAAGCTTTCCGCTTTTTAAAACCTCCTCGCGGACATGTATTAACGGAGGATCTTGAGCCACATATATGATTTCAGCGTTTCTGAAATAAGGAGAACGGGAGAGTCTAGACGCCGCGTATCTGCTGCCCACAAAATTTGGGACCTTGTAATAGCAGGGGCGTGGAGGTAAGGCGATCTCGTTTTTCTCCATGTACTTCCATACGCTCATCCTGATTTCTTCTTTCGTGGACATCTCGTTAATTATAGACTATACGTGTTAAATAGTTTACTCGATGCGGCGATTCTACACGAAGTATTGAAATGTGCTAATGAAAAAATATTGAAGTCTAAATGTGAAAGAGTATTTTCAGTTTGTCTTACCAGAGAATGGATGTACATACACATTCAGCTATTTAAATGACCTAGACTTAGATAATATTCGCCCTCCAGGGGGTGACCCGAGATGGCGGCAAGACAGGAGTATGTGAGGAGAATGAAGCCTAAGAGTAGAATGAAGTTGATATCGTTGTGGATACCTGAGCCTATGTTGAAAGCTATAGATGAGTTGGTGGAGAGAGGGTTTTTCCCGAGCAAGAGCGAGTTAATCAGATATGCTATAGCTGAGTATCTGCGGTCTATGCGGGGATATGGATTTAGCGGGCATCCCCGCATGTTCTTCGGGCCTTAAATCCTAAACATTTTTATCTTCTTCTTTTTTGTTATTGTGATGGCTATTTCCACTTTAGAAATGAGGGTTCTGGAGGAAAACTCCGAGTATCTTGGAGTGTCTAAGCTTGTGTTGATGGAAAATGCTGGTAGAAGAGTTTCAGAATTCTGCGCAAAAATTCTAGGGAGTAGAAAAGCCAATATTCTAGTCGTAGCTGGCCCTGGAAATAATGGTGGCGATGGCTTTGTCGCGGCGAGATATCTCGCTCAGTCGTATAAGGTTCGTGTTTTCCTCCTAGCCAAACCGAGTGAAATTAGAACTCCTGAAGCCAAGAAGAACTGGGAAATACTGGAGAAAATGAGGCTTACAGTAGAGACTCATTACGGCTATGATTTTCAAAAGCTTAGAGAGATGATAAAGTATTCCGATTTAATCATTGACGCTATATTCGGAACAGGATTGAAAGGAGTTGTAAGAGAGCCTTATAAGACGGCTATAGAGTACTTAAACTCTTCTGGAAAAACCATAGTAGCCGTAGATGTACCCTCTGGTCTTAACCCTGACACGGGAGAAGTCCACGGCGTCGCGGTTAAAGCTTCTTATACGGTTACTTTCCACTGTGTGAAAAAGGGCTTAGAAACAGGAAGGAATCATACTGGGAAGATAGAAGTCGTCGATATAGGAATTCCTAGAGAAGCCGAGCTAGTAGCTGGACCCGGGGATGTGGTTGCAGTTGTTAAGCCTCGAAGTGCATATTCTAAAAAGGGAGATTTTGGCCGAGTTCTAGTTATAGGCGGCTCGGAGGAATATAGTGGAGCTCCGGCTCTCGCGGCACTATCCGCTATGCGTACTGGAGCCGATATAGTAGTGGTAGCGGCTCCATTAAGCGTTGCCGATATCGTGAGAAGCTTCTCTCCCACTATAATCGTTAAAAAGCTGAGTAGCGCAAACTTAGCGGAAAAAGACGTGGAAACCCTCCTAGCTTTATCTGAAAGAGCTGATTCTATAATCTTAGGACCGGGGCTGGGGCTTAGTGAGGAGACTAGAAATGCCGTAATTTCCTATCTTTCAAAAATTGATAAACCTCTGGTCATCGACGCTGATGCTTTAAAAATGGTGGCGGAAAAAATAGATCTGCTCCGTGACAAATCGGCTGTTTTAACTCCTCATGCGGGTGAATTTAAGATTTTATTTGGCGTAGATGTGCCACGTAGTTTAAGAGAAAGAATGGAAATAGTTAGAGATAAAGCCGCTGAGAGCGGGACTGTTATATTGTTGAAAGGACATGAGGATATAATATCCGATGGTAGGAGAGTGAAGGTGAATTACACGGGCAATCCGGGTATGACCGTGGGAGGGACAGGAGATGTCCTAACGGGCGTGCTGGCAACCTTCCTGGCTTGGAGTTGTGATCCGTTTTTCTCAGCCTCAGCTGCCGCTTATATTAATGGTTTAGCAGGAGATCTTGCAGTTAAAGACTTGGGATTTCACATTACGGCGCTTGACGTCGTGGATAGGATTCCTCAGGCTTTGAGAAATTTTGATACCGGTTTTAAGCCTTAAACCAGTTTTTTCAATGTAGTGAAATATTCATCTTCTCTGTACATCCATTCTCTACTCTTAGTGAAAAGTTCTACGCTTAGTGGTTTCCAATAGTAAGTTGACTTTCTAAGCATCGAGACAGCATAATTCACGATTCCACACTCTTTCGCTAATTTCTCCACGAACAATGGTAGAACTTGATCAATGTCTTCTATCGGGGCTTCTATCTCCATGAATATTCTGTGCTTCTTTATCTCTTTAGACCCTAAAAAAGCATAATGAGTGTTCGCCAGTGAAAAAGAAAATTTCTCTAAACCAGGTAAATCCTCGAATTCAAGTTCTAACAGGAAAAAGCTCGATGTATGGGGTATAAAGCGCGGCGTGTATACTATATACTGATTTATGAGCTTATCAGCAACATGAGTATCATAGTGATATTTCACGAGAGATCTACTTACTTTCTTCATTCTAGCGATAGAAGCAAAGCGGGTCATAGCGTCTTTTTGAAGCCAGTGCACTATGATTACATCCATTTTATCCGCATTGACCTTATAGGAGTCTGGCTCATCAAAGCGTAGACGATCGAAGCGACCACTCCGAATCTCGGCTATGTACGAATCCACGTCGAAAATCCATATTTTATTTTTTACATCAAAATAGTCGAAGTTAGGGAGGAAAGAGCGAAAGTCCCCTACATAATTCATGTTAACTTTTGATACAGCTTTACTCTTTTCAAGCTCGCTGATGTACTTCTCGAAGTTTTTAACTCTATCAATAGGTATTGTGAAATGGGCATATACTCCATTCCTAAAACCTTGTATTGAGTAAAGCCTGTATAAATAGTCGTGTGATTTTAAAACTTCAGCTACTAGTGAGTAAAATTCCGGTTTAACCGTTACGAAAACTAGTATATTTATTAACCCGAGTTTATGGAAATTGGGAAGAGCATGAACAGATAATAAACCTTCTCTTTTCAGCTTTATGAATCTAGCATGAATAGTCCGTTTGGGAGCTTTAAGATTCCTAGCTATGAGTGATAAGTTACGCGGACCTCTTAAATACACCTCTCTTATAAGCCCGATATTTAACTCGTCTAAATGTCCAAGAGTACGAGCAAAATACGACAAATCTTCAACTAGAGTCCTCCTCCTACGCATATTTACACCTAGTTCATCATAAGAGTGCCGAAGAGTGCAAATGTTCTAGTTTAAATGTGCAGATATCCTATAAAAATTTAAGTTCGATTAGCGATTGTAGAATTATATGGGTAAAAACTGTTTTTCAAAGGAAAGTTTAATATTCCTACTCACCAAACTTTATTTAAGAATAAATTTTACTACAGATACAGAGGAGTATAGATGAGCAGAACAGCGTCCATAGTAGATATATCTAGTACTATACTAGACGATTTTATCCTATTTATCCTCCAGAATAAGATAGACAAAATAGAGCCCATCGTATCACCAGCCACGGGGCCCATATACCCGAAAATTCAGCCTTTCTTAAGTAAGTATAGGATAGATGCCATTAAGCTCTTAGAGAAAGCGGCCAAAATGGGATTACTTAAAAGAGAAGTATATGATAAGGTTATCACATGTCCTAAATGTGGCTCTCTAAGGCTTATAGCTAGACTTCACTGTCCGCGATGCGGATCTAAAAACATAGAATCAGCCCGGATTTTAGTACACGAACTCTGCGGTTATGCAGGAATTGAATTAGATTTCAAAAAAGAGGAGGAGCTCGTATGTCCGAATTGTGGACGTCCAATAGACGAGGATTATCAAGTTCTCGGAGAACTTTTCTCATGTCTGGATTGTGGACATAGATTTCCCGTTCCGGATGTAAAGTTCGAGTGTGCTGAGTGTAAGGAGGGGTTTGAAGCTCAAAAGGCTAGATACGCTCCTATATATTCTTACGAGATAATACCCGAAAAGCTCGGAGTAATCGCTAAGCGTGTCGCTCTTAGAAACGTTAAAGAGATTCTAGTAGAGCACGGGTATAAGTTAGAGGAACCGCCAGTTATTACCGGCATTAGCGGTATTACTCATAGATTTGATATAATAGGCCATAAAGGCGATAACAAAGTCGCTATTTCCCATTTCGACGCTTTTTCTGGCGAGAATCTACAATCCCATATTCTAAACGTATTAGGCAAGTCCACCGATATAAGAGATGCAAAAATAATAGATTTAATAAGCGCCGATGCGTCTACTGACGGACTGCGATTATTCTCCACGGGCGAAAACCAGTCGATAATAGTGTACAAGACCTTGGAGGAATTAAGAGAGAAGTTTAGAGAAGAGATTAAGAAACTGGAGAGTTTAAGTCCCGGAGGTAGTAGCCGGGAATAAGCCTATTTTCTCCACGGCAGGTATAACGAATGCGAAGAACATTATTACTATGAATAACTGAACCACGATGTGAAAGGCTCCTGATCTTACGGAGCCTCTAGCCATCTTACCTGCTATTAAACCTCCTAAAAGAGCTTCTATAAAAGCCGTATACAATATCACCGCTTTATAAACCGGCACCTCTACCAACCCTCTGAATATAGGCACTGGCTGAGCTTTCTGTAGAGTCGTTAACGGAATAAAAAATGCTTCTATTAGAATCATCCCAATAAATAGAAATACTAAAAGAGACGCATAAATCGTCATGACGTACTGTCTCACGCTGGTCCTTCTCTCGTAAGTATAAGACCAGAGAAGCCCGTAAACTCTAGCCGCCGTATCCAGAACCTCGAAAGTTCTACCTCCGCTCTCATAAGCTATTTTGAGTATCTTAGCGGCTCTTTTCAACGAAGGTATTTCATATTTTGTTAGCGTGGCGTCGATTGCGCTTTCAAAACTTAATCCTAGAGCCATTCTAGCAGCGACCATGTTAAGTAGCTTTCCGAGTACTCCATAGCCTCGCCTGCCCACATCTCTTACGGCATAGGGAAGCGTAAGCCCCGCCTGTACTCCCTCCGCTAATGCTTTGAAAACGTCTGGTAATGTTCTCTCGATGTCGTCGATATATCTGTCATTAAAATAACCAATGACAGCATAGGGTACAAGAGCTACAAGCGTGGCTAGAAGAACTCCTATATTAAAGTTCTCCGATACCGGGAAGTATATACCAGCCCTCGGTATATAGAGAAAAATTTCACTAAGATTTGTTTTAGTTAACAGTAGGTAGGCGGTTATAGATATAAACCAAAGCCCTACTGAACAACAGGCTACGAGTATCTTTCTGAACTTGGTCATATGTATATACGGCATATTCTACACCTTCGATAGCACGGAATCCAGCACTATTAGAAGAGAAGAACCCATAGCCGGTAGTATAACCACTATAAATACGAAGATTAATAACATGGGATCTAGACCCGCTATACCTCCTCCAAGAAGCGTCATAACGCTAAGCATTATAACGTATATTATGGGAAAAGCGACCATCATAGTTATGTAGACCTCAGCTATTACCGCCACTGAACTTACTATTTGTTTTAAATAGGATATTCTCTCCGATATAGCCCGTTCAAAGAAGAACATCAAGAATTCCCAAACCGCGCCTCTAGTAACTATCGTGGATTTCAGCCCGTCCATTAGCATGCTAAACGTCTTGCTCGGCGTCCTCTGGGAGGCGTGAGTTAAAGCTGTTATGGTGTCATATCCTAGAAGTTCTATATCAGCCAGTATACGCTTTAACTCAAAGGAGACTTCTTTATTATCCTCCATTTCAGCCGCTATTTCGAGAACAGATTCCGGCGATGCGCCAGCGGCGGCTATAGAAGCCATATAGCTCATAGTGTGTAGGAGCGCTATATCTATAGTAGCGCCGCGTTGCTTAGCCTTATAGACGGGGTAATAAAGCACAAAGGCCAGCGAGATTAAGAATGCTATAAAAGCCAGCATTAAAGAAGCTACAGCTGCCACCAGGAGATCCAGTTTTAGTACTAAAAAGTGAACGTACATAGCTGAAGAAAAGACTCCTACAAAGGACAGTACTGAATAGAGCAGTCCAGTACTCATATAGACTATAAAAGGTGTTTTAACTACACATTTCTCGTAGAATTCTCTAAAGGAGTGAAGTTTATACATGTACTTCTCAACTAGTCCTTTAAAAAGCGCGTAGCCTATGCCTTCTAGTATCATATAGCACCTGCCTCCACGAGCCTATACGTCGTCTCAGGGTTGAAGTAGTAGTTTCTCACGACTTTAGATACTTGCTGGAAAGATCTCTGATTTCTGCGGACCATGAGAGATATCAGTCTTTCCCTCCTCTTCAACTCCGAGGTTAAGAAATTTAAGGGCACGAATTTATCTTCAGCTATCTTCTCCAGCACCTTACTTGTACCGGCGAATATGTAGGCATCTCTTAGAGAATCCCATTCAAACACCTTGTTCATTATGATTTCGTCTCTCTCGCCATCGTACCCCTCTATCTCATAGACGTTTACTATTCTTCTCTCGATTTTCTCTCCGATCTTCACTCTGGCAATATGTGCAAAAACGTTCATCACCGGGACTAGCGGCTTGGGGATATTCATCGGATGGATAGTCAATCTTTTAATAGCATAGTCTAC
>JALURF010000205.1 GCA_027017165.1 Thermofilaceae archaeon | reverse complement strand
CTTTATAGCGTTTAACTCATCAGCCGAAATACCGGCAAACGGGTCTACGAATACTACTATTAGGAGCGTGGCATCTTTTATCTTCTCGTAGGTTAAATCCTCAGTTATAACAACCCATTTCGCCGAAATATCAGCCATCGCCGTCTTCAACTGAATATCTTCTCCAGCCAATCCCTTCATATAAACGGCGATAGTCCCCTCGGGAGCCGCGTAGAGCGTTGGGAGCATGACGCCCGACAGAACAAGTAGGAGGAGAACTACTAGGCCTTTTTTCATAATTCCACCGTATGAAGAAACTTCCCACGGTTATTTAAGGATAATGCTTAAACAAATTATCCGAAACCATCATATACTCGTAGATGCTTTTTACAATTGGGTGATAGTTTGGATAAGAAAGTCATTATCGCCCTCATGATCTTAGTAATCATCATTGGCGGCGTCTTTTACTTCTTAGGTCCTTTCAAGCCAGCTGAAGAAGGCATAGTACTCAAAGTCATAACTAGGCATGGAGCTGATATACAAGAGATAACTGAGCAAAATTTCTTAAAAAGTGAAGTAGCCAAAAAGTACAACATAAAGGATATAGTGTGGCTACCCGTAGGTCCTCACCTCTGGATAGATACGATAAAGAGAAGCGGAGACGTAGACGTGGGATGGGGTGGAGGTCCCGTATTATTTGACGTATTGTTAGAAAATGAGCTATTAGCTCCTCTCGAGGGGCACGAAGACCTCAATGCTGTGCTAAAAGAGATACCGGACGATATCAGCGGAGTTCCCATGAAGAGAATAGGCTCCGATGGAAAGGTATACTGGGTCGCTGCAGCTATAGCCTCTTTCGGATTCACCATCAACAAGAACTACCTAACAGAGAGAGGACTCCCCGAACCAGATGAATGGGTCGATCTGGGAGATCCGGTATATGCCAAGACTTTGCCATCTCCCAGCGTAGCCGTGGCCGACGCTACAAAATCGACATCGAATACTAGAATGTATGAAATTATCTTACAGAAATACGGATGGGTCGAGGGATGGAAGTTGATAACTAGGATAGCGGCTAATAGCAGAATATACGATCAATCCGGCCTTGTCAGAGAAGCCGTCGTCAGAGGGGATGTAGGAGTAGGAATAACAATAGACTTCTACGGATATACCTCTCAGCTAGAAGCTCCGGGAATAGCCAAGTACATACTGCCTAAAGATGGAACTTTGGTAAATGGTGACCCGATAGCTCTACTGGTCACGGCTAAACACCCCGAGGCTGCGAAGGCTTTTATCGCTTGGATATTAAGCCCGGAGGGGCAGAAAGTGTGGCTCCACCCGTCAATCAATAGAATGCCTATAAACATTAAAGTATTTGAAACCGAAGAGGGGAAGAAGAGAGCCGACTTAAAGGAAAACTACGAGAAAACGCTGAAGGTTTCAACCATAGAATTCAGTGACGAGCTAGCGTTAAGCTACGAATACTCGTTGATGTGGTTCTTCCACGCAACCCTAGTGAGGGCCGAACAACCCTTAAAAGAAGCTTGGATGGCTTTAACGAGGAAGTATAATGAGGGAGCTATAAGCGAGGAAGAGTTCAATAGACTAGTAGACGAGCTAGCCAACCCGCATAAACTAGTGTTCATAGATCCTGAAACTGGCCAGGAAACCACTTTCACACAGGAATACGCTCAGAAGGTAAACGATAAGCTTAAAGACCCAACCTTTAGAGATGCACTTGTAAAAGCCTGGAGAGAAGGAGCCGAGAAACGTTACAAGAAAGTGCTTGAAATGCTAGGCGGGTGAAAAAACAATTGATATCGAAAAGCCGCCTACGAGAAGTTAAAAAATCTCTCGACCCGCTGATAGCGTTCCAGTACATCTTCTCATATTTCTATCTAATTCTTTTTCTACTCCTTCCCATAGCAACTATAATTCGGCAAGCTTTCTTATACAATGGAGCCTTCAGCCTCCACTGGTTCCAAAAGGTATTCTCCGATCCTGACTTCTTCTCCCTATCCCCTAGAGGAGGAATGTTCTTCGAACTTCACGGAGACACTATGTACATTTGGGGAATAGACCACGGATACATATTGAATTCCCTAATAGTAGCGGCTACTGTTACAATCTCGGCATCTATCATAGGCGTGATAGCAGCCTTGATAATAGCTAGATACGATTTCCCCGGCAAGAACGTCTTTAGAATTCTTATCTTAATTCCTATGCTAGCGACGCCATTCGTAAACGCCTACGTGATAGGGAAATTTTTCCAACCAAGAGGAGGTCTGCTAAACTTTATTTTCTACGATGTACTCCATATACTGCCCTGGCGGATTGACGTAAACGGGCTCGCGGGAATAGCGTTAGCGCAAACCTTAGCGTTCTACCCCATAGTGTATTTAAACGTGCTTGCAAGCTTGATGACAATGGATCCCACGATGGAGGAGCAGGCCGAATCGCTAGGAGCTGGAGGTTTTAAACTCTTTAGAACTATAACTCTACCGCTATCGATGCCCGGATTAGCTGCTGGAGCTACGATAGTCTTCATATTCAGCTTAGAGGATTTGGGAGCCCCAATAGGCTTTATAGGCTACAGCGGAAACCCATTAGCCCGCAGGGTAATGTCGGTCTACGTATTCGACGACTTCGCGGCAGCAGTTACCGGGGCGATCTCTCCTATAACATCCGCGATAGCCGTAATACTCGTTACCTTCGCGGTAACAGGGTTCTTAGCTATAAAGAAGTACGTCACGTTAAAGACGTACGCCACGCTGAGTAAAGGCGGGAGATGGAAGCCGAGAACTCGTAAACTAGGATTTAAAGGCATGGCTTTAGTCTACCCATTCTTCATATTGCTGATTTTATCGGCCTCTATACCCCAGATAGGAGTAGTTATACTCGCTTTGACCGACTGGGCTATAAGCGGCTTAGCTCCTAAATCGATAACATTCGAGTATATAAGCAGACTTTTCACAGATCCAAATGTTGTCAGGGCGATTTCAAACAGTCTATTATATTCGGGAGCAGCGGTCCTACTAGCCGTAATACTCGGGAGCTGTTCAACCTACGTTATCGCCCGTTCTAAACTACCTGGCACGGATGCTCTAGACTCTCTACTAACCATGCCAATAGCGGTCCCGGGCATAGTAGTGGCTGTAGGATACTTCCTATTCTTCACCGGATTCTTCAGAGGCACAATTCTGGATCCTCTAGTCGACCCAGCATTACTCCTAATATTTGCCTACAGCGTTAGACGACTACCCTTCACCGCGCGTAGCGTATTCGCGGGACTACAGGGAGTTCACGAAAGCCTAGAAGAAGTAGCTACGACTCTCGGCGCTACCCGATTCAAGAGCTTCTTTGACATAGTGATACCGCTGATAGCCGCCAATGTGATAGGCGGCGGAATACTAACCTTCGTATATAGCATGTCCGAGGTAAGCACGAGCGTAACTCTAGGAGCTTTAAGAGAGGATAGAGGGCCTATAACCTTCTATATAAGTCAAGTAATTTACGGCACAGCGGCTGTAGGAACCGTGAGCGTAGCGGCTGCTCTCTGTTTGCTCTTAATAACGGTTCAGGTTATAGCTCTGGCAGTGTCAAACTATATTTTGAAGCAACGCGTAGCGTTTTTAGGAATATAGGTGAAGAATATGGTTAAGGTATCTTTGAGAAACATCACGAAGAGATTCGGGAAGGTAGTCGCAGCCGACCATATCACATTAGATATACAGGATGGAGAGTTCTTCACATTCTTAGGGCCCTCAGGTTGCGGCAAGACTACTACCCTAAGGTTGATAGCCGGGTTAGAGGTTCCGGACGAAGGTAGAGTATACTTCGACGATGTGGATGTAACGGATTGGCCGTCCTATAGACGCGGCGTAGGAATGGTATTTCAAAATTATGCGCTCTGGCCTCACATGACCGTGTTCGATAACGTCGCGTACGGGCTTAAAATAAGGAAAGTTCCGCAATCCGAGATTAAGAGCAAGGTGAAAGAGGTTTTAGAGCTGGTAAGGCTTGAAGGGTTGGAGAATAGATACCCGCACCAACTCAGCGGAGGACAACAACAGAGAGTAGCGCTAGCCAGGGCTCTAGTAGTCGAGCCGAAGCTACTGCTCCTAGATGAACCTTTAAGCAATCTAGACGCTAAGCTTAGGATAGAGATGAGAGAAGAACTCAAAGAGCTCCAGAAAAGACTCGGCATAACAACCATCTACGTAACTCACGACCAGGAAGAGGCCATGGTACTATCCGATAGAATAGCCATAATGAACAACGGACGGGTAGAGCAGGTAGGCACCCCACAAGAAGTATATAGAAGACCTAGCAACCTCTTCGTCGCCACCTTCATTGGACGGACCTCAGTTTTAGAAGGCGTCGTCACCGCCATAGGAGATTTTGTAGAAGTAAAAATAAGCGATATTAAAGTAAAGGGCGTAGCTATTAATGAAGTGAGCGTTGGAGATAAAGTATACGTTGTTCTAAGACCTCATGACTTTAGCACTAGGAAAGAAGAGGAAGAAGTAAACATATTTGAAGGAGTAGTCGAGTGGATGGCTTTCACTGGCGGACTTTTAGAAGCTAGAATAGGGATTAGCGGGGGCAAAATCTTAGTCACTTTAGACGATGAAGTCCCCGCCAGCATGGGGAAGAAGCTCCGGGTATTCGTGCCCTGGCGTAACGTCATAATCCTGAAAGCTTAAAGCAAATACTATTATACCCCCAAACATTTATTTCAGAGGGGGATTATGAGCCATAGGAAATACATAGTCTTCCTAATTCTAATAACAGTTCTCTTCGCTTCACTGAGCCTTTCCCTACCCAAAGTTGAACTGAGAAACGTTAGAGAAGTAGTGGAGTACCCGTTGCCCGCGCTGCCCGAAATAGCCGTATGGAACGGCGAGCTAATAGTAAAAGCGAAAGCTTCTCAATCGGCTAAAGATTGGAAAGCTTGGCTTGTAAGTAAGCATGGAACTTATAGTTTAGAATTGACGTCCTCGGAGTATAGCGAAGAAATGTGGATTTTAACTTTTAAAGTGCCCTCCGGGATTCCCCCGATCTTATATGATTTAAAAATCAGCTTCAGCGACAATGGAGAAAGGGAATACGTACAACCTAGGAGCGTATCCATCCTTAAAGAATGGCCTGAAAAACTCAAAATAGGACACTTAACAGACATCCACTTCCCAGGAGGAGCTCAAATATACGCTCGTTGCGTATACGAGTTAAACCTAATCCGTCCCCACCTAGTAGTGGCTACAGGAGACGTAGTAGATGTTGATACGATAAAAAGCGCCTGGGTCTATAATTTCTTCTTATCAAGATACTGGAAAGTTCCCTTCTACTCCATACCAGGAAATCACGACCACGCGGGAGACGACGCCGCGAATTACCAGAAATTCGCAGGTCCTCTATACTGGTATACGCGTATAGGACCATATCTGGTAATAGCGTTCGACACGGCAGCCGACGGCTATGTGACTAAGGAGCAGTTAGAGTGGGCAGAGAAAATCCTATCTCAAAACCCCGATACGGTTAAGATAATGGCGTTCCATCACCCCATATTCAACTACCCCGGCGGGGAAATCGAAGTAGACTTGGAAAACATTGAAAAAGTTAAACATAAAATGTATTCGAGCTGGGCTGAACACCTGGAGGAAGCCAGTATACTAGTTAGAATGATCGCCAATTACGACGTCAGACTCATCCTCTCCGGGCACATACACTCCGACACTGTAGTCGTGATGAACGGGCGCCACTACTTTCTTATAAAAGAACCCAGTGGAGGAAGCGTGCGGGAAGGCTCCCACTACCCATCCTACAGGATAGTCTACGTGTCTAAAACGGGAGAAGTTGAGCCTATAATGTACCAAGGAAGGGATTTATTTGAGTACCCCAACAGCCTCCCAGTGGGCAATATACTCTATTACTACACTCCAGCCAACGATGGTTCATCAAGCGCGATATCACTGAGGGTGGACAGCGGTTTAAAGACCGAGATACCTATAGTAGCCGAGTTTAAAGTTAAGGCGGGTGAAGAATATAAGATCTACGGAGTAGAGGATTACGAAGTCGAATCATATGAGGTAGAAGGGGGCGTACTATACCTGGTTAAGACGACCATACCCGTTGATGGAAAAATAAGAATGACCCTAGCCGCTGCGGACGATAATTCCCCGCCTAAAGTAGAGGCTATAGAACTGGATGAGGAATCAAAGCGTTTTGTAATAAAAACATCTGATGAAGGCTGGGGAGTTGCAGACGTCACCGTAGAAATATCCGTAAACGGTGGAGAGTGGAAGAAGGTAGACGCCGTGCCGCTGGTTCTGATCGATAGAGATGAGGGAATAGTCGATGTCTACGAAAAGCCCGAATTCGCTGTAGAAGTACCCGGCACCGGTACTATAAAACTGAGAGTAAAAGCGGTGGATTTTGCTGGCAACGTTGGAGAAGAAGTCGTTAAATCTTTCAAATTAGGGGAGGAAAAGCCCGAAGAAAAGCCCGAGGAGGGCGTGGAAAAGCCTCCTCCAGAATTGCCCACGGAAACCATACTAATAGCGGTATTAGCAGTATTACTGGTCGTATTGGCTGTTTTAGTAGTTAAAAGGAGAAGGAGTTAGAGTCGAAACTCTAATTAAGCCCTTTATTTTTCGTACAAATATGTATGATGTAATAGTTATAGGAGCCGGTATTGCCGGTTTAACAGCGGCGCTTTACTCTGCTAGACAAAATTTAAAAACCCTTGTGATATCGGCGGATCTAGGAGGACAGTTGTTATTAGCTAGTGAAATTCAGAATTACCCCGGATTCGTCAAGATTAAAGGTTTTGAATTGATAAAAAAGGTTGAAGAACAAGCTAGACTTTACGGTGTAGAATTCGTGTTTGATAAAGTAGTTGGCTTAGAGGAGGCTAATGGAAAATTCAAAGTGAAGACTACGATGGGAGAGTATGAAGCCCTGGCTCTTATTCTCGCTTTTGGCAAAACTCCAAGAGAAATGGACATTCCAGGTGAAAAAGAATTAAAGGGAAGAGGAGTATCTTACTGCGCGATATGCGATGCACCCCTATTTAGAAATCGTAGCGTCGCGCTGGTCGGCTGGGGGGAGGCTGGGCTAGAAGCGGCTTTAATCCTTAAAGATATTGTAAAAGAACTTTACTGGATTTTCCCCGGAGCTGAACCCGTAAGAGATCAGCAAATGTTGAATTTTATTCTTGATAGCGGAAAGGTGAAGTTGCTGCCTTTTACCGAACCCGTAGAGGTTAAGGGAGAGAAAAAAGTCGAATACCTAGTAGTTAAAGACAGAAAGACTGGAGAGA
>JALURF010000204.1 GCA_027017165.1 Thermofilaceae archaeon | reverse complement strand
GCCCGCAGGATCCGACGCACGTTGTCCTCGAATTCTTCCTCGGGGAACTCGCCGGCCTCACGCAGGGTGACCATCTCGTCGACCTGGTACTTGTCCCTGTGGCCCATCTCGATGTCGAGTCCGGCCTTTACGAGCCCGACTATCCCGGATGTGTGCTTAGTGGCTCCCCAGTCGGAGACGACCATCCCGCTGAAGCCCCACTGCTCCCAACGCCTTTACCAACGGGCACGCCTTTCCATAACTCTACATAAACCTTAGCATTAACTCCTCTCCTTCTTAGGAAATACTCGAGAGCTTCAATCACCGTATTCTCTCTACGGGAAACCTCTCCCGCATATGGTCCTTTAACATCCACTATTTCCACACTAGTTTCAGATGCTTCTTCAACTTCAATCCACACTTCATCATAAAACGCATCTAGAGCCACGGCTACTACATCGAATCCCGAGCCGAGATTAGCCGAACTACAATATGCCCTAGCGTACCCCCTCATTTCAACCACCCAGCGCTTTATCAAGATCTTCTTTCAAATCCTCGACATCTTCAAGCCCTACAGAGAGCCTTAAGGTATTCTCAGTAATGCCTAGGAGTTTTCTCTCTTCTGGCGGTATCTGCTTGGCAGCGCTTATAACGGGATACGTGAGCAAGCTTTCCACGCCGCCGAGACTTGGAGAAGGCTTAATCAACTTAACCTTCTTTAAAACTCTTAGCGTGGCCTCTCTACCCCCTCTAACTTTAAACGTGACAACTCCCCCGTAGAGCGGTTCTTCGAACAATCTACTAGCTACTCTGTAAGATTCATCGCTTTTTAAACCGGGATATCTCACCTCTTCTACCTTAGGATGATCTACGAGAAATTCTGCTATTTCAAGCGCCGACTCACACTGTCTGTGAAATCTGAGAGTAAAAGTTTTTAAACCTCTAATGACTAGAAAAGCCTCTAAAGGTTGGAGAATACCGCCGAGCCTCCGCCTCCAATCCCACAATCTGTCAACTATTAATTTCCTGCCTCCACAAACTACACCAGCCACTACATCGTTATGCCCCGCGAGATACTTAGTCGCGCTGTGCAGAGAAAGATCAGCGCCGATTTTTAACGGTTTAAAAGCCAACGGCGTAGCAAAGGTATTATCAACCACAAGCACTATTCCCGAATCTCTACAGAACTTAGCTATTTCGGCTACATCAACAACCCTTAACATCGGATTCGATATAGTTTCAATAAAAACGAGCCTGGTATCCCGCCTGACGGATTCGATGATCTTTTCCGTACTTGGCCAAGCTTTAACAACTTTAACGCCAAATTTAGAAAAGAGCTCGGCCAGCTGTATAGTAGTGCTATAAGCTTCCATGGGAACAACCACGCTTACATCTTTTCTTAGAAACTCCATAAAGACGGCCGAGATCGCGGCCATACCGCTGTTGAAAGCCAGGGAATCTTCAGATTCTTCGAGCTTCGCGAGGATCTTCTCTAAAGCTCTCGTAGTCGGATTTTCTTCTCTCGAATACTTTAAATCCACGCCTCTATCGCTTTTTAAAGTTTCCCCAGGTTGCTCGAACATAGCCGTAAGATAAACCGGTACTTTGAAAACTCCAAGTTTGGAATCATAGAATTCATGTCCATGTATACACTCGGTATATAATCTATACCGCATATCCGTAATATAGCATAAATGTAATAATTAATTTTTCCCTTTATTACTAAAAGTAATAAATCGGGGATTGTCAATCATTGGCTAAAGGTTTAAGAAATATCAGATTTGACCTTTTTGAAGAGTATGGGTGCTTCTCTCACGCGGAATTCTTTGACTTCTCCATACTTCAGTTTATCTACTTCTATTATTTCAAAACCTAGGGCTTCTGCGACTTTTCTAGTTACAGAGGGCATCACCGGGTTGAGTAGATTAGTAGCTATCCTGGTTGCCTCGATCGCGTTATAGAGGAGAGGTTCCGGGTTTTCGCTCTCCCAAGGCTTGGTCTTATTTAGATAAGCGTTGGTGGTCCTTAAGAGATCAAAGGTTTTAACCAGACTCTCGCTTATTTTATAATTATCCATAAGTTTTACTACTTCTTCTACGACTTCTTCAGATTTACCGCGCAGTTCCTCGTCAAGTTCTCCTCTCTTAACTACTCCTCCAAGTTTTTTAATCGAAAGTACTCCTACCCTTCTAACCAAATTTCCATAAGTATCCGCTAATTCTCCATTGTATATGTTATCCAGTAGCTCAACGTCGAATTCGACGTCTTTCTCGAGGTTAAGCAACCTCATCAATAGATATCTAACGGAGTCCGCAGTGTAATACCTATCCAACATATCGTCTATCATCACAACGTTGCCGACGCTCTTCCCCATCTTAAGCCCCCTATTAATTATAAAGGCGTGGACTAGAACTCTCCTAGGTGGCGGCACATCCAGCATGAGGAGAACGGCGAACCATATGGCAGTATGGAACCACAGTATATCCTTGCCTATAACGTGGTGGACTACAGACCAGTATTCTCTAAACTTTCTATTTCCGCCATATCCAATTCCTGTCAAATAGTTTAATAGTGCATCTATCCACACATAAACCACATACCTATTATCGAAGGGCAGTTCAACGCCCCAATAAACCCTATCTTTTGGACGGGCAATCGAGAGATCTCTAAGGCCTTCTCTTTCGAGTTTCGACGCTATTTCTCTAGCATATCCTCTCGGGTGGATGATATCCGTGTCTCTAACCAATTTTAATACTTCGTCTTGATATGCCGAAAGTTTGAGGAAGTAGGTTTCCTCTTCAACCCACTCAAGCTCTTTCACGTGTATAGGACATATCTTCTTTCCTTCCTTCTCCTCATACTCTCCCTCGCTGTAGAATTTCTCGCAGCTAGAACAATACCACCCTCTATAAGTCCCCCTATAGATTAATCCTTTAGAATGTAGTTCTTCCAATGCTTTTTTAACAACTTCTTCATGATCTATATCCGTGGTGCGTATAAACCTATTGTAGCTTATTTCAAGCAATTTCCAATACCTTTTAAACTCGGGAACCATGCGGTCTACGAATTCCTTAGGCTTTACTCCCTTCTTCTCAGCTGCTCTCTGCAGTTTTAAACCGTGTTCATCTGTGCCTGTTAAGAAGAATACGTCGGAGCCTTTAAGCCTGTGCCATCTAGCTAGCACATCCGCTAACACTGTCGTATAGGCGTGGCCTATGTGAGGTAGATCGTTCGGATAGTATATCGGCGTCGTAACGTAAAATACCCTACTCACATTCATCACTCACACAATAAAATAAGAACTTACATATTACTCTAACGCAGTAGCAAGTTTTATCTTTAATGAATGTCGGTAATATTTAGATTCTAAATTCTTACAGGCCTGCATTCCATCACCCGTTTTATTCATATTTAGAAAATATATTCACATTTTATGAATAATATTTCTTCTTGGAGAATAAATGTTCAAGAGCAGATATTTAAATAGAAATTATTTAAAATATTTTGGGGATCGATGAATGTGAATAGTGATAGTAGGATGTACTTTCCTAAAAGAAAGATAGTAGTTATAAGCATTGAACTCGAGGATGACGTCGATTATGCGCTAGAGCCTGTCAAATTCTTCTCAAAACATAGAATTCGCATGTTATCAGTTGTAGTACAGTCTCATCCTGAAAGGCCGTTAATCTACGCGACTTTATTTTTGGATCTTACTGAGTCGAATTTAAATTCTGAACAAGTAATTTTCCACTTATCTAGAATGCCCTATATTAAAGAAGTCAAACTCTTGGATTTGCCTCTTACCCACGGAGAAGCTAGGCTCGCCGTCCACACTCTTGATGATCTACATTATCTTTTTGACTTGCTAAAGGAGCTCGGAGCCGGGGGTCTTGCGATAATGTATCATATGGGTTTTAGAGCTGGCAGTGCGCTGGCTGAGAAGATATCTCCATATTTTAAAGATAATAAAAAGGCTTTAGAATATGCACTTTTATACTATGAGAGTTTGGGCCATGGGATTTTTGAAATTGAAAAATATGTGGAGGGGTCGTACTGTAGGATAAAAGCTAGGGAACTGCTGGAATGCTTAACGGTTAAAAGTGAAACGCCCAATAGTCAAATATTCAGGGGATTACTAGCTGGACTATTGTCTAAATTCTGGAATAGAGAAGTTTACGTTGAAGAGATAAAATGCATCGCGTTAAAAGATCCTTATTGTCTATTTGAAGCGAAAGCTAAGCGGTAAATTATCTAATATCCGATAGTCAAGTTTATAAATAGTGGAGAGCATTCTCTTTCAGAGACTTTTCTATGGTGATATAATGAGTAGAATAGAGGAATTATTGTGCAGTAAAGATGAGGTCTTAAAATTTATAAGAGAAATGGAGCCTCATAACCACGTAATACTATTCTACGAGACTGAAGAGGATAAGCGAGATGCTCTCTTTACATACCTAGTCTCGGGGATAGAGAGGGGATACGCGGGAGCGTACGTGGCTGGCGAAGATACTCCAGTTCAAGTGAGAGAATACATGAAGGAGTACGGCATAGACGTGGAAAGCCTTGAAAGAGAAGGAGCTTTAATGATAATAAATTATGATGGCTGGTATATAAAAAGTGGAAAAGTAGACCCTGCGTACACGATTAACTTATGGTTAAGGCTTTTCAATAAAGTTAGAGAGCGCGGATTTAAGAGTCTTAGAGCCTGCGGCGAAATGACAGTATTCTTTAAACATAACTTAATTGAAGATCTCTTAAAGTACGAGGAGATGTTGCATAGAAGGCTTGAGCTTGCCATGATGGGTTTATGCGCGTATAATATGAGAGATTTCCTAGGGGGTAGAGAGAGCTTACTACTTGAATTGATAAAGAGCCACGAGTACGTTATAATATTAGGGCCGAGAAAAGCTCTTACAATCGTGAAAGCCAGCGTATAGATAGCGATTCGTTTCCTTCGCTAGAATATACGTTTTAAATATATACTATTTATGATAATTTTAAACCAGGGTATTATAAATGAAAGTCTCTCCGCTATTAATAGGCAATCTCATTCTCGTTAAAGAAAAAGCGGTAAAAGGTATCTACGTAAGGGCTGTTAATGCTCCAGGAGTTTTAGCACAAATAGCTTCGGTGCTCGGTAAACATAACGTCAATATTCTTGCCATTAATTTCTCTTCCAATAGTGAAGAAAAAGGCGATTTATTCATAGTAGCAGATTTCTCAAAAATAAGCGATGACCTAAATGTCATCATAGACGATATACAAAATTTAGGCATCGTTTTAAACGCAGAAATAGTTGAACCTCATCCTCTAGGACTACTAGTGGACCTTTATCATTTTCCCATAGTAGATGACATAGGCAACAGAGTTTTAATATTCACCATATTCAACATGGAAAGCTTCGCGGTTAGATTAAGAGAAAAATTTGGAGATGGAGGATTAGCCTTCCTATTTCACGAAGGAGTTCTCACGGGTCTATCGTTAGTAAGTGGGTATAAAAGGTGGGGAATTGGGAATCTAAAAGACGCCCTAATCATAAACCTGCTTAGGGTACATGCCCTAGGAAGGTATAGAGGTGAACTAGTGAAATACTCTTTAACTGAGCAGGGGAAACCCGAAATAGTTATTAAGGCCTATGATATGTGGGAGTGCGAGACTGCGAGAAAACACGGCATAAGAAAACCCTCATGTCACTTCGAAAGAGGAGTCATGACTGGTATTATCAAGGGGTATTTGGGGAAAGATGTGGTGGTAAGGGAGACGAAGTGCATAGCAGTGGGTGATCCTTACTGCGAATTTATAACCGAATAAGCTAAGTACTTGCCCAGGTGAAACACGTAGTTTTACTCGCTAATGTAGTACGACATAGTGTATATTTTGGAAAAATCATAAAATCTCTTTAAGGGAGGTGGTACCTTTCTAGACCCTGTTATTCTAAATCCTATTTTCTCGTAAAATCTCCTGGCTCGAGTATTTTTGTCCACAATATGGAGTTTAACTACTTTATATTTTTCACTACTAGCCAGGTTAATTACCCTATTGACGAGAGCCGTACCTACGCCTTTTCCCCTATAACCAGCCGCCACCGCAAGTATATCGAGTAAAACCTCGTCTTTCTCCGGCTTGCTTGTTAATAGTAAACCTGTCAATATCAGGTTTAAGAATTTCACCGGTTTTCTTAAAAAATAGAAGAATAAATCTTTACCCCTTATGCGAAGCCAAGAGTCTCCTCCATATTTAAGACAAGCAACACCGACTATCTCTTCATTCACCGAGGCTAAGATTATGCGTTTAGAGTTTAAAAACGTGCTTAAAAACCTTATACTATCATCCCTCGAACCAAGCACGGGTTCTATCTTATCTTTAAAAGTATCATAAATTATTTCCGCTATTTTTATCCTATTCTTATAATTTAGTGAGGCTCCAGCAATTATTGATACTTCTTTTATCATAGCTAAGTACCACGTGACTGTATGATGAGCATATAGGAGAGCCGATTTTTAATATGCGATAGAGTAATTTTTCTAATTGAATTTTTCAAGATTCTCTTTATATATAGGTTTTACCCTCTTCTATCTAGTCATGCCGGGAATAGAAGTTCTCCCTTCGGAGAAGAAGGAAGAGTTGAAAAATAGGCTTATCAGAGAGCATTATGCAATAGAGAAAGCTCTAATGGAATATATGAGGATCGTTCATGAGGAATATTCTAAAAATCCGGCTAAATATAGAAAATATATAAACGAAGTCTTCAAGAATATCAGAGATCGTTTACTGCCTCATTTTGAATTTGAAGAAAAAGAACTATTTCCGCTTTTTAAAGGGTATCCGTTTGTAGAAGAATTCTTGAGAGAACACAAAGAGTTCACAAATATGATAGAAAACGCTATAAAGGAGCAGAATATGGAAAAGAAGTTACAGCTCTTAGATAATCTAGCAAAGATTTTAAAATCTCATGCTGAAAAAGAGAACATAAAGATATTACCATTACTCGCCCACCACTAACGAGAACAAAAGTTTAACTCTTGGTATACGCCGCTAGGTTTTCATAATACTTTGTCTCGCTGAAATGACAGAATTACAGGCTTTAATTCTTACGTCTACTGGTTTAAGGCGGTAATAGAGTAGCTAGTACTGCCATTATAGTATGCTCTATTGGAATTTGAAATAGTGGCGTTATAGAAAAATATGATATAATATTGGCGTTGTGTCGCTAGATTATTTTCTTTATATCTTACTCTCTAAGAATGCATGGAGAAGGCTGTTAAATACGGCACAAATTATTCCGGAAAATAAACAGACTTTTTCTAGAATTTGAAATAAAATTAAGACATGAATAAGGA
>JALURF010000203.1 GCA_027017165.1 Thermofilaceae archaeon | reverse complement strand
CTACGATCGTGTCTAGCATAGCTATGGGCCTAGCTCCCATAACTGCTAGATCGTTTATTGATCCGCAAGCGGCTAGTTTCCCTATATCTCCCCCAGGGAAAAATATTGGATACACGGTATAGCTGTCGGATGTTACCACCAAGTGCCTACCATGCAACTTTTCGGTAATTGGTATGGAGGCTCCATCGTCAAGCTCTTCAAGCCCGATTCCATCAAATATTCTCTTTAGTTTAAAGCGCGGCTTAATTATGTTCTCTACTATCTCCGAAGTTTCACGGCCTCCTCCGCCATGCGCGAGTCTTATCCTAGAGGCCATATCTCCACCCCACTATATCGTTCCTCCTAAAACTTCTATAATTTCTCTCCACAAACGTATGCTCTCAGCTGCTTCTTTCTCGTCGAGTTTTTCTATAATAGCCCCTGCGTGTACTATAACATACTCTCCAACCTTAAGGTCGGGTACTAAAAAGGCATCTACCTCTCTTCTTACACCTCCGTAATCCACGATTGCACTTCTCCCGCCATTTTTAATCTCTACGACTTTGGCGGGGACTCCTAGACACATACCGATCCACCACATTGTATAGCTGTAATATCTGAATACGGGCTATATTATAGTATTCCCGTTATGATTCGGTAGCGATAGAAATATTAAAGTAAGTCTTCGGCGGATTAAGAAGGGGTGGCGAAAATGCTAACAATGCCGCTGTTTTTACAGCAAGTAGGCTTACCAGAGCTATTATTACTCTTACTAATAATATTGCTAATATTCGGCCCCGGTAAGATACCCCAACTGGCCCGCTCACTGGGAGAGGCTATTAGAGAATTCCGTAAAGCCATGCAAGGGGTAAGCGAGGAGGTCGAAAAACCCGCTAAAAAAACTTCGGAGAAGATCGATGAGGAAACCCTAGCTAAGCTGGCTGAAAAGTTGGGAGTAGAGACTAAAGGAAAGTCAAAAGAGGAACTTATGGAGGAAGTACTAGCTAAGGCCAAGGAGAAAGGGTTACTGGAGTAGTTTAACGCTAGGGACTTAAAATGTCTAAAGATGTAGAACGCCCCTTATTTGAACATTTAACCGAACTTTTAATAAGATTGCGAATCTCTCTCTTCGCGATACTGGCATCGTCCTTTATAGTTTCGGCTATTCCGGCAAATTTAGTAGTTCCTCTATTCAATCCCGGTTACAACTATACGTCCCAAATGCTGGGTTTTTACGATCCATTGGTCTTCTACGTGATGAGACAGATTGAAAAAGATATGCTCGATTTCTCCCGTGAGCCTATGCTCTCGCTAGCTAGAATACTGGGCATCGAGCATGTAAAACCTAGGCTTATAGCTCATGGATGGTTCGATACCTTCACAACCAGTTTTTATACGGGCTTACTGATGGGGCTTATAGTAGCTAGCCCCATTGTTGGTTATGAAATCTATAAGTTTCTAGAACCCGCCCTTTACCCTCATGAAAAAAGGTTTTTAAAAAGCTTCGTCTTCAGCTTCGTAACCCTATTTTCTTTAGGTGTGATTTATGCCTATCTGTACCTCTTGCCTATCACATTCTTAATGATGTTATGGCTCTCAGTGTCTTCTGGAGCCGAGCCTATTTTCAGTATTAGAAGTTTCTTTTATACCGTTTTTCTAGGCTTATCCGTTACAGGGTTATTTTTTACATATCCTATACTCGTGGTTTTACTAGTTAAATTCGATATCATAACTCCTGAGACTCTGCGGAAACAGTGGCGCTACGTTTTAGTGGGGACTTTAGCGATTACAGCGATTATAACTCCGGATCCCACACCTGTGAGTATGTTGATGTTATCTTTACCTTTTATGCTGTTGTACTTTATAGCCTTATTCTTCTCGGAACTGGTGTACAAGAGGAAAAAGAAGAGTTCTAGCTAGTCTTTTCAATAATTTTATAAACTATGGATTGAAATTCCTCTGCAAATAGCTTAGAATGTAGTGGCGTCTTTCCCTCAATAATAGCTTCTTCAACTTTCGGATCCAGCGGCAGAGTTCCGAGAAGATCTATGCCGTATTTCTTCGAAAGAACCTTCGCGGCCGAGCTTTTAAACAGATAAATCTTCTCACTATTGTGGTAAATATACGCCATATTTTCCACCAAGCCGATAATAGGCACGCCTTCTCGCTTAAGTAAATTAACCAATCTTTCGACTACAGAAATTGATAGCATGGATGGTGTTGAGACTACAACGATCCTGCCTTTAGACCTAAATAGCATTAATACAGAAAGCACTTCGTCTCCCGTGCCAGGGGGCAGGTCTACCACTAAGTAGTCCAGCTCACCCCAATCTGTTTGAGCGAAAAGATCTCTGATGAGAGAGGCTTTGGCGTTGCCTTTAATGGGCAAGGGGGTATGTTCGTCTACAAAGAAGGCTATAGACATGAACTTTAATCCGTATACTGTGCAGGGAATAATGCCTCTTGCCCCACTTTTGGCTGGAAATTTACAATCTAATATTTTGTGAAGACTGGGGCCGTGGAGGTCCGCGTCTAGAATTCCAGTTTTAAACCCTATTCTGGCAAGGCTTAAGGCTATAGCTGAGGAAACTACAGTTTTACCAACTCCTCCCTTTCCGCTACCCACCAATATCACATTTGCTATATCGCGGAGCTTCTTCTCAGCCAGTTCTAGACTGGGACTTGTCTTCATTTTTCCACCGTTATTTTTTGAATTTTAATATCTCTCCCCTTAGCTACGAGAATATTGCTGCTTCCGCATCTGGGACAGGTGACTAGCGCGTAAACCAGGTCCGGTATATAATGTAGAGGCAGGTCTAAAGAACCGGAGTCGTCTTTGATCCGTTTATCTTTTGACACTCGCTGTTCTATCTCCTTTTTAGCTACTTCAAAATTCCACTCGTATCCGCACTTCTCACAGCTAAACGTAGCCTTTTCGACGGTGAGTTTTATCTCAGCTCCCTCCATCACTGAGCCTTGGGCAAGCATGAGAATTGCTTCTTTCATTAAATCTAGGTCAAGCTGCATTAATTCTCCAACCTTTATTTCTATCTCCAGAACTTTTTTAACGTCATGGTCTTTAGCGAATTCTAGAACTGCTTGGTATATGCCTTCTGCGAGACTCCACTCATGCACGCTATCACGGTGTGTGAAGAAATAAATAAATATTATAATCCTTACGGTCTACCTATCTCGGGGGATAGAGTGGCGAAATGTGATTACTGCGGCAAGGAGGTATACCTGCCCTATCGATGTAAGTACTGCGGTGGAGTATTCTGCGTAGAGCATCATCTACCGGAAAACCACGCATGTCCCAATCTAAAACGAGGAGAATGGCAGCCGATGTACCTGCCGAGTAAATACTCTACACGTTATGAATTTTACAGCGAGGAAGAGTTAACTAGGAAGAAAAGGCGAGTCCACTTGTTCACGATCAGTGAAGTAAGGGATCTTCTTTTAGCTATCGGAGCGATATCTATTGTCTACATGACGTATGCTTTTAGCGTTTTCAGCTTGCTAGCGACTATTTATGCCTTGATAGCTGTTTTGATAGCGTTTTTCGTTCACGAAATGGCTCATAGATTTACAGCTATAAATTTAGGATATAAGGCGCGGTTTGTAGCGAGTATGGAAGGATTACTATTAACTCTCGTATCGGCGTTATTACCATTTAAAATCCTAGCGCCGGGCTACGTAGCCATATCCGGGCGTTATGGCGGTAGGTTAAGAGATCTAGGCCTTATAGCTCTAGCCGGTCCTCTATCCAACGTACTGGTAGCCATCCTGGCTATGATCATACCTTTTAGTCCTATTCTAAAATACTTTATAATTTTAGTGAACATAGACATCGCGCTGTTCAACTTACTTCCCTTTGCAATATTGGATGGAAATAAGATATTTAGATGGAATAAAGCCGTATGGATGGTGGTATTCCTATCCGCGGCTCTATTATGGCTGTTCATAAGATGGCTTTAACCTTGAATTGCGGGATTATTCTGTGAAAACGCTAAAATTTCTGATTTCCTCTAGGGCAAATACTTCCAAATTTGCTCTTCCAGTGATTTTTTCCTTCTCCTGCCCGGCAGGGGCTTGGGATAACCTCCTATACTTTTAAAAGCTTTTAAAGCCAGTTCATCTGCTTCACCTTCTTTGAATTTTTCCCATACCCGTTGATGCTTGTAACTTTGGGGGTTAAGCCAGGATAGATCGAAGCTGTCTATATCCTCCGGCGGGAGGACTATGCATGAAGTATAGAGGGTTCGGTGAAGACTGAGAGGTACTACGAAAACTCTTTGAGGATCCATGAGATTTTCTACTTTAATCATGGTGTTTTCTTCCGTATTTATTTTGTTTAAGATGTGCTGACATTTTATTGTAACATATTCCACCAAGCTATACGTTAAATCTAGCGGTGGTATCTTAGAGTATAGTTTCGCTGAAATAGCCTTCTCGTGAAGATGCACGTGTAGTCCGCGTCCAGACCACTTCAAATATATCGACTCTCTTACTCCATGGGCTTCCAAAAGTTGGACAATAACCTTTGCAATTTTCAAAGTCGTACTCCACCATTCAAGCTTACTATCGATATCCCAGAACATCGTGCGGGCGTATACGTTTTCGATATAATCAAATACGTCGCTTCTAGATGAAATTCTAAAATAGAGGTTAGCCGTGGCATAAAACGTTCTCGGTTTTAAAATTTTAAATTTTTCAAGTATGAAATCTACATCTTCAGGGTGGGAGATGGTGATCGGCTTCCCCTTATAGTACCTGAGCAGTACAAGCCGTCCATTTTTTAAGAATTTCTCACAGTGAACCGCAACCCATCTATCCCTGCAGTACTTTGCTATCTCCGCTTTAACTTGTGGATTAGCATAGTAGGCCAGAACACTCGAGTACACATTTGACAATAAACGACTTCCCTATATGACGTTAACAGTTAGAAATCGAGCCGCATTTTCTTCAGCCTAAAATCCCTTATCTTATCTCTCCATAAGCTATCGAGCTTAGCCTCGATCTCTCTCTGTTCTTTAACGAGTTTTAGATTCCAATTCCAGATGTTTTCATCTTTGACGAGCATTACAACTCGGCTTTTTTCGTCCATAACCTTTACCTTGTACCCGGTGAATTTGGAAATTTCAGCCGCGAATTCTAAGATTTCGTTCATTCTAGGCATAGCCTCTTTAGGCAATCTCTTTTGGCTCTCCCCCACCCACGTATAGCCCTTTAACTCTACAAATTTAGGATTTGCATAGAGTATAAGCTTAGCATAGCCTTCAGGATTTACCATGTTGAGCCCTTTAACCAGCGTTATCCTGAAGACCGTCCTACAATTGAACTCGTCCATTAAATCTAGGCTCTCTAAAACGTTCTCCCAGGCGTTAGGTATTAACGGCTTGCTCGTCTTTTGAAAAATTTCCTCATTTGGGCCGTAAACGCTTATATAGAGATTTGTAGGCTCGGCATTTTTCATAATCAATTCCTTTAGCCTAGCTGGTATGGAGCCGTTAGTTACCAGGAAAGCGGTCATGCCTCTCTCCTTTATTTCGGTTATAAGCTCTGGCAAATACGGGTACATCGTCGGTTCTCCATCCAAGCTTATAGCCACGTGTCTCGGAAACATCGCTTCAAGGAAAAGCTCTTTAGGGACTTTCGGATTTCCCTTATACCCTATTAGAAGCTCTCTTTGAACGCGTATAATGCCGTCCACTATTTCAGAGGGTTCATCCCATTCGGGAGTAAGCTTAAACCTTCCCTCCTCGTGTATACGCCAACAGAAGCTACAGGCGAAATTGCAGAAGTTGAGATTCGGGGTCATTTGTATACATCTGTGACTATTAACTCCATACCACCTCTTATAGCACAGTCTACCCTCTTTGAGCGCCGAGCGGGTCCACCTACAAATCTCGACGGCCGTGTTTTTGCCGACTAGTCTATAGCCTGCCCTGAGGTACCTTTGAATCTGCCTCTCTGTAAACCTCGCTGAATTCATATTTTCTCTACTTTTACTCATAATATGCGTTTGATTTAAAAACTACGCTACTTCTTCCTCAAAGCTACTACAAGTTTAACAATATCCCTATGCCTAAGCCTATAGTTTTTAGGCAACCTTATGCCGAGCCTAGCGTCAATTCCGCAAATTAGATTTCTAGCTATTTCGGAATGTACTTGAGCTGCTAAATCCTGTAGTGTAGATCCAGGAGACATAAGGTAAACGTCCGGAAGAACTCTACCTTTTCCATCTGCTAGTTTTTTCTCATCAGCTACTGGATATACAGCGTTCATAGAGAGAAGTTTAAAAACGGCTATGTCTAGTGCTTGCTGGACGCCTGTTCTAAAATATTTACCTAGAACTCTCTCTTGAACATATTCGAGAGCCCATATCTGTTTTCTAGTTAGCTTACCTCTGTCTTTAACAAAGAACATCTCCTCTCCAGGCACGTATTCAACTAAACCACGCTTTTCAGCTCTTCTCAAGGCTAGCTCCGCCTCGGCTGAGCACGGTACAATAATATATTCCTTATATTCCTCACTTAAACGTCTGAGATTTTCCTCCGCAAATGGTAAATCCATTTTATTAGCTACAATTAGCGTTGGTTTTCTTTTCCGTAAATGAAAAGCTAGACTTTTAAAATCGTCATCCTTCCAAGAGTCAAAATCCTTTCCAGCCAGTCCTACTTCGCTGAGTGAGGATTTCACGTCTTCAAGCGAAACTTTTATCCCCGATAGTACCCTATAAATCGATAAATCTATTCTTGCAGTCTGCCTATACCATTTAGCAATATACTTACTGTTCTTCTTCAATAGCTGATAATACCATTTTACGATCTCCTGCTCAACCTCTCTAAAGTCTTGAACCGGATCTCCTGTTCCCGGTTTAGAGATTCTCCCTTCGTCGTCTATACTACCGGAGACGTCGACTACGTGAATTAATGCGTCCGACATCGCGGCTACAGAGATAAACCTATTGCCTAAACCTTTACCTCTCCATGCGTCTTTAATCAGGCCGGGAACATCGATAAGCTTTATGGGGACGAATCTCCAGCCGTTAATACAGACAGAGTTTACCGGATTATCTTTGACTTTAAATTCTCCACAGACGCATCGAAAATGAACATATGCTATCCCCTCATTAGGCTCTTTAGTAGTGAAGGGGTAATTAGAGATTTCGGCTTCTAGTAGAGTCGCTGCGTTGAAAAATGTTGTCTTCCCGACGTTAGTCTTCCCTATTAACCCGACAATTATCATTAGAAGTTAAAGGTTAAGAACCTAAATAAAATTTGTTATACCCACATTATTTAAAAAGATATTTTATTATTTCAAACAAAGAATTTAAACCTTT
>JALURF010000202.1:608-2252 GCA_027017165.1 Thermofilaceae archaeon | reverse complement strand
TTTATAGACGAATTTAGGGAGGTCTGCAGGAACGTCTACGTAGTTACTGAAAACGGAGGAGCGGGCGTTAAAGGACTGCCTACTCACTACTTGAAAGATCTCCTAGAAGAGCACGACTACGAGATTGTGTACACTTGTGGTCCTGAAATGCTTCTCCTAGAAGTGCTGAAAATATGCGATGCAGCGGGTATTAAAGTTGAAGCTTCGCTTGAAAGACTCATGAAGTGCGCCGTGGGAGTATGTGGGGCATGCGTTCTAGATCCCTTAGGCTTAAGAGTATGCAGAGATGGCCCCGTCTTCTCCTCCGAAGTTCTGAAAAAGATATCGGATTTAGGTAAGTGGTGGAGAGATTTTGATGGAAGAAAAATTAAACTTGCATAGAGTAGACCTAGTCGTAGAAGGTACTGTGTATTTAAGAGGTTCTTTAATTAGAGCGTCAATAGGCGTCGATCAGGGCAAAATAGTATCAATTTCTAAGCCTTCTCTCGCCCCAGCCGCCGAGAAAAAAATCTCCTATGGGGATAAATACTTAGTTCTCCCCGGCATGGTAGATATCCACGTTCACATGAGGGAGCCCGGGCTAGAATATAAAGAAGACTGGCTCTCAGGCTCAAGAGCCGCTATAAAAGGCGGAGTTACGGTTGTCTTCGATATGCCTAACAACAAGCCGCGCATAGATAACTGCGAAAAGCTTATAGAAAAAATACGCTTAGCTTCTTCCAAATCCTTAGTGGATTTCGGGCTGTACATGGGACTTCCCGAGGACGTCTCCTCTATCAGCGACTGCAAAAACCTCTACTTAGGCTTTAAAATATACCCCGAAGATTACGCGAAAGAATCATTAAGGGAGATTTTTAAAATAGCCTCTAATCTCGATAAAATAGTGGTAATTCATCCCGAAGATCCAGCCCTACTATCCACTGTTACAGATCTGGATTATTCCCGCGCTAGGCCGCCGGAGGCGGAGATTTCGGCCGTAAAGCGCATGTTAAAATACGCGGAAGAGACGAAAACACGGGTTCACTTCACCCACATCTCAACCGCAGGGAGCGTTGAGGAGATTTTAAAGGCTAAGCTTAAAGACTTAAAAGTGACATTCGATGTAACACCTCATCATATGCTGTTAAACTCCGGACTCTATAAAGGAGAGTGGGCGAAAATTGCAAAGGTTAATCCACCGCTCAGAAACGAAATGGACAGAGCTACGATCTACAGGATAGCTAGAGACTTATTGGCGGATGCAATAGCTAGCGATCACGCGCCCCACGCCCTTAAGGAAAAGCTAAACTCTGATTTTGAGAAAGTACCACCGGGCTTTCCAGGGCTAGAGATTGCATTGCACCTATTATTGAAAGAGATCATCGAAGGGCGCGCAGAGCTAAGAGTTATTGACCTATATTCTTCACGTCCAGCTCGACTTTTCAAGCTCAAGAAGGGGGAAATTAGAATAGGCTGGGATGCCGATTTCGCTGTAGTCAAAATTGGAGAAGAATGGGTGGTGAAGGGCGAAATTTTTGAGTCTAAAGCCAAGTATACTCCTTTTGAAGGCTGGAAAATGCGCACGAAGACTTGGGATGTATATTTGAGAGGCGAACAAGTGTATAGTAGAGGCGAATTTCTCAGAGAGGTTGGAGGCGGCAAACT
>JALURF010000202.1:0-598 GCA_027017165.1 Thermofilaceae archaeon | reverse complement strand
CGTGTCGAATCAGCGGGAGCTGGCGCGTATACCACGAAAACGATAACTAGAAAACCACGTAAAGGGTATTTTAACCCAGTTTTTGTAGAGTTGGAGCATGGCTATCTTAACGCTATCGGTCTTTCAAATCCAGGAATAGACTACTTTAAGGAAGAGCTCAAGAGTATGAAAAAATCGCTTAAAATACCCGTAATACTGAGCATAGGCGGCAGCGCGCCAGAGGACTTCGAGTACGTCGCGAAGACCGGCGTCAAAGTAGGTGTCGATGCTTTAGAGCTTAATATCTCCTGTCCACACGTTAAAGGCATGGGACTCGAAGTAGGCGATGATATCATATTCCTAAAGGAAATCATTAGACAAGTTAAAAAAGCCGCGGGCGAGAAACCCGTCTTTGTAAAGCTATCTCCTCACCATCGATACGTAGAACTAGCTGAAGCTGTTTTATCGGCGGGCGCGGACGGACTAGTGGCGATAAACACGGTCCGCGGATTAGCTATAGATATTTACGCTAAAACTCCTATCCTATCTAATATTAGAGGTGGATACTCCGGACCCGCGATTCTACCAATAACTGTTAGAGTGGTATACGATATATATG
>JALURF010000201.1 GCA_027017165.1 Thermofilaceae archaeon | reverse complement strand
GTATATCAGCTTGGGGGTTAAATTGTCGTCGCTACGTCTCTCGAGGGGGAGAATAGGAGGCTACGTAAATACGGAGTTTACACCAGAAATAGCTGCGGAGTTCGGAGCAGTACTGGGGACTTTTCTGGGAGAAAGATCTATCGTTGTAACGGCTAGGGATTACTACCCTCCTTCACGTATGATTAAACGAGCCTTCACAGCGGGATTAATGTCAACAGGAGTTACAGTAATAGATTTTCACGCGACGACGACGCCTGAGTTGGTATACGCTATAAAAAGGTTTGGGGCTAAGGCGGGGGTTCAATTTTCTGTTTCAAATGTCGAAGAGAACTACATAAACTTGAAGATATTTGACTCTCATGGAATAGAGTATTCAGCGGATAAACTGGATAATATGAGAGAAAAAGCTAGACAAGGCAAGATTATCAGAACGCGCCCCGAGAGAATAGGATGGGTAACATATGCAGAATACATTCATGATATTTATATAGCATCTTTAATAAACTACATCGACGCGGATCCCATAATAAACTCTTTCATCAGAGTAATAGCAGACTTGAATTACGGACCTACCGATACTGTGCTACCGGAACTTCTTTCACAACTTGGAATAGATTTAATTTCCCTCAATGCGCATAAACCGCCAGTCTTTAAGGGTGTTTACAATCTGCCTAAAACGGACTCTATAAAGAATCTATCTGCCGCAGTTAAGGCTATGGATATCGATCTAGGTGTGGCATTTAGCGCGGATGCAAGCTCGATATTTGTAGTTGATGATGAAGGAGTACCCTTGGAACCTGACGAGTTATTCGCTCTACTGATCAAATATTATGCAACCGGTGCTGTAGTCACTACGACATCCTCGTCTCAAGTAATCGAGTACAGTGCTGAAGAGTCCGGTCTAAAAGTTTATAGAGTCGAATACATGCCTGATTCCGTTTCCAGAACTATTCGCAGAAGAAGAGCATCTATGGGAGGAACCGATTGCGGAGAGTACATATTTACGGGCTTTTCTCCTTCTCCCGATGGCTTATTAACGTTACTTAGAATACTAGAATTGATAGCTAAGACCGAGAAGCCACTATCTAAGCTTAGGAGAGAATTGAAAAAACCGAAAAGCTATTCAGTACCAGTAGAAATCGAGGCTGGTAGAGCTCAAGATGCCGTGTTTGAGTTGGCCAGGAACAGAGAAATAGACGATATCCTGGTAACCCCCTTAGGAGCTAAGATTAAAGTAGCCAATAAGTGGTTTATAGTCAAAGTGCTAGATGAGAATAGGCTTGTTATAGAATCTGAGAAAATTAGAAGTAAAAAGAAGCTGGCTGAGATAGGAGAGCAGATAAAATTACTGCTCTCTAAGAGAAGCTACGTTCCGTGACGGTGCTGTTCTCCTATCAAAACCTCTGGTACCTCTTTACCTAGAGCCTCCAGTATTTTAGCCAGAAAGAACGAATCTGGCACAGCTCCTTCAAATTCAATTTTATCATTTATGATCACTTTAGGAACCGCGTATACCCCGTATTTATCAGCCAATTCTGCAAACTCCATAGCTTCTATAACATCGCCGATTATATTCTTGTTGATCATAGCGAATTTATGTGCCGTACGTGCCGCTATAGGACAATAGGGACACGTCGGCGTAACGAAAACTTTAATCCATACCAGCTCCTCTATGCTTTCCAATATTTTAGCTATTTTAGGATCAACTTGAGGTTTTCCAGTCGAAATATCAACGATATCTTCTATTAAAGCTCCAAACTCGTAACCAGCCGGAATTCCGAAAAATCTAACATTATACTCCTTCTTTCCGTGAAGCAGTATCGCGGGAAACATCGGTATGTTGTATTTCTTAGCTTCTTCAGAAGTCTGATCTTTCTTAATTAATACTATTTTATCGCTTAAATCCGCTAACGTAGTTAAGATTTGTAAGATATCTTCACAATATTTACAATCCTCTTCAGTATTCGTAAAGAAATATATTTTCACATCGTCCTCAAGCTTGTTAAACACTTCTTTAACCTTCTCCAGCAATCCTTCTTCAATTTCAATTACCACAATCAACCACCTAACTTCCTGCTTCTCTCTGCACGGCAACTAATAAGTATTAGCTATAAATTTCGATATATCGGTAACAAATATTAAACAGCGAGGGGTCTTCTATTCAAGGGGATGAAGAGGCTGCGCCCCTGTCGTGATAAGTGAGCGGCGCTAGGCCCCCGACCCCGAGCTACCGTATGATGATAGGAGAGACGATTGGAGCAAAGATGACAGCCCCACCCTACACTGATG
>JALURF010000200.1 GCA_027017165.1 Thermofilaceae archaeon | reverse complement strand
GTGCTTGATATTGTTCTCGGCTTTTCTCTCAATAGCCTTAACGTTGGCGTTCTACCCGCCTAGCGATGATTTCCACTACGCGAACCCGGGTTGGAATGGTTATTCTCTAGTCTTCGAGTACTTCCAGGCTTTGAGAGCTGGAGTAGATATCGGGTATGAGGATTTGCTCCGATTTCCTGAAAACTACACTCTTCTCGTAGTACCTATGAGAGAGCCTAGTCCAGAATACCTGTATTTTCTCAGGAGCTTTCTGTACGAGGGAGGTGTTGTTGTGGTTTTAGACGATCATGGATACGGCAACGAAATACTCGAAAATTTAGGGCTGGAGGCTCGTTTCGATCATCAAGGTCTCGTATACGACCCGATTTTCTTTTATAAAAGACCGGAATTGCCTAAAGCCTCGGCACGTTTTAAAGGAGAGAATTTTACTCTACAGCTCAACTATGCCTCAGCCATATCTCCAGGTAACTGCTATATCTTAGCCCGTACTTCCCGTTTCTCTTTTTTCGATAGAGATCTGGACGGGATATGGGATTACGGAGATGAGGCAGAAGGACCTCTAGCCGTAGTTGTAGAGTGTAGGAGTGGTTTAGGCAGGGTGGTGTTAGTGAGCGATCCCGATGTTTTATCTAATTTTTCTGTTGAAAACTCCGACTCTCTATTCTTCCTAGAGTCTGTAATTGGGGAGAGGAGGCTCGTTATCGATGAGAGCTTATACGTCTTTAGCCCATACTCGGAATTAAGGCGCTACTTTTTAAATTTGGTATTTTTCCTGTACAGGCATAGGGAGTATTATATTCTGCTAGTTTCCCTTATTTTCCTCGTCGTAATACATTATCTATCTAGAAGGTGGGGTCATGAGTAGCTCAGTAGTGAAGATATCTAGAATAGCGGAAAAAGTGGTGGAAGAAGTTTCTAAAGTTATCGTCGGGGGAGAGCCGACTATCGAGCTGTTGTTAGCGGCTTTATTAGCGGAGGAGCACGTTTTAATAGAAGGGCCTCCGGGCTCGGCTAAGACTTTAATGGCGAGAGCCTTTGCTAGGGCTACCGGCTTAACGTTTAAAAGAGTGCAGATGACCGTCGAGACTATGCCGTCCGATATAACTGGCTTCTACGTTTACACCTTGACCGGACAGAGGCTTTTCAGGAAGGGGCCGATATTCTCCAATATACTTCTCGTAGACGAGTTGAACAGAGCGCCGCCTCGAACTCAATCCGCTCTATTGGAGGCTATGCAAGAGAGGCAGGTAACTATAGAGGGTGATACTTACGATCTGCCTAGACCATTTCTAGTGTTAGCGACGCAGATGCCTCGCGGAGCCGTAGGTACCTACGCTCTGCCTGAAGTAGTTCTAGACAGGTTTGCGCTGAAAATAGATACTCGCTACCTAGAACCCGAAAAAGAGAAAGAAGTTGTAGCTAGAACAGACGTGATAGAGGAGTTTCCTGTGCATCCAGTCTCCAGCTCAAAAGAACTGTTAGAACTGGCGGTTCTGGCTAAAACCGTATATGTGGACGAAGATGTAATGGCTTATATTATTAATCTAGTCAATTTCTTAAGAGCAAATCCCTCAGTGGAAGCTGGCCCGAGCACGAGAGGGTCAGTACACTTGTATAAGCTCGCTCGAACCTACGCGGCTATTAAAGGAAGGGATTACGTAATACCGGATGATATCAAGTATTTGGCGCCGTACGTGCTAGAGCACCGTATTAAGATAAAACCTCAAGTAGAAATTGAAGGAGTAGTGCCTAACGATTTAGTAGAAGAGGCGCTTAAAAGTGTCGAAGTACCAAAATAGAATTTATCGAGCCGTATTTCCGCTATTAACTCTAGCCTTCTTTCTCTACTTAGGATTCTACAGGTCCTTAATTTTCCTATTATCCGCTATATTTCCAGCGTTGACCCTAGTATTTAGAAGCCCTGAGAAGAGAATAGCATTTAACGGAGTAGTTTTATCGGCGCTGCTACCCTTCGCCGTCGCTGAGAGTATATATGCTCTACTACTAACTCCTCTTATCCTCTTATCCATCGATGCTGATTTGAGAAAAATCGAGATAGCAGATGCCAGCTTTCCCGGATTGACAGTTTTCGTTTTAATTCTATCTATTCAACTACTGGTCTATAAAATTCTTCCGGAAACGGTCTATACTATATATCTTACGGCGGCTTACGCCTTACTCGCATTATTGTATGAGATTTTTAAAATTTCCAGAATGACGGTCGATAAACCTAAAGTAGTCTATTGTAGCGCGGGAGAGCTTATCGATTTTGAGGTGAGAATAGATAAAGCTTAGGTCGTCGCTTTTATGT
>JALURF010000199.1 GCA_027017165.1 Thermofilaceae archaeon | reverse complement strand
GAATCTTTTTTCAAAATTCTTAGAAAAATCACCTCGATTTTTAACTAATCTTAAATATATGCCATGTAAAATTAACTTAGCAAAACTTTTATGATTAAGCTCAGTTTTAACTATGTGCTTGAAATAATTTATGATAGAGGTACTATACTTCTTAAATCAGAAGAACTTATCTCTCTTCCAAATTATCTCAAATTTGATCGAAGAGTAAATTCTTTTAGAGCATTAGCTTTTAGATACAGAGATACAGTCGAGTATCTAAAAAAAGCGGGAATAGGTTTCAGAGATAAAGTCTTAAACATACCCTCTACTCTTGTTAAACCAGTTAAAGAGATTAGGCTTAGAAGTTATCAAAAAGCCGCTTTAAAAGCTTGGGAGAATAGCGGAAGAAGAGGGATAATAGTACTGCCTACCGGAGCTGGTAAAACGAGAATAGCGTTAGCGGCTATAGCATTAGTTAAGGCAGCCACACTTATAGTAGTCCCTACTCTAGAGCTTATGGATCAGTGGGAGAGGAGGCTATCCAAGTTCTTTACTCATAAAATTGGCAGATTCGGAGGCGGGAAAAAGAATTTAGAAGTCTTGACTATCGCTACTTACGATTCAGCATATATTTACGCTGAAAAACTCGGAAATAAATTCATGTTACTGATTTTCGACGAAGTCCACCACCTGCCGAGCCCCGGTTACCGTCAGATAGCTGAGCTTAACGCGGCGCCTTACCGTCTAGGCTTAACGGCCACGCCGGAGAGGGAGGATGGATTGCACGCTGACCTACCATTACTGGTTGGACCTATAGCTTATAGGTTAAGCCCTAGACATTTAGCTGGGAGGTATTTAGCGGATTTCGATGTCGTGAAGATTAGAGTTAAATTGAGAGAGGATGAGAAAGAGAAATACAGAGTGTTAATGGAGAAGTATAGAAAGTATCTAGAAAGTAGAGGTATTAAGCTGAGATCAGTTAGGGATTTTGAGAAGCTTGTTATGAAAAGTGGTTTAGATAGAGAGGCGAGGGAAGCCCTATTGGCTTGGCGCGAAGCCAGGAAAATAGCTTTTAACGCTTCTCAGAAAATAGAGGCTCTCAAAGAGATATTGGCTAAGCACCGGGGAGATAGAGTTATAATATTCGCTGAGAACAACGAAGTAGTTAGGATGATAAGCCTACGCTTTCTAATACCGGAGATAACCTACAAGACAGGAGGCGAAGAGAGGAAAGCTATAATGGAGAAGTTTAGAAAAGGCGAGATAAACGCCGTCGTAACCAGTAGAGTATTAGAAGAAGGCGTAGACGTGCCGGAGGCGAACGTAGCTATAGTATTAAGCGGAACCGGGAGCCGGAGGGAATTCATCCAGAGGCTAGGCAGGGTATTAAGGCCTAAAGAAGGGAAGAGAGCCGTACTCTACGAACTAGTCACTTCCGGAACTACGGAGACTAGAATTTCCCGTAGGAGGAGAAAGGGTATTTAAACATTACCTCCATAGGATAGTTACTCCTAGTTTTCTAGCTACATAGCTTAAATCGGCATCTCCCGTCATTATTGGTACTTCATACATCAACGCCAAGGCTATTGACGTGGCATCGGCTACTGAAAGCTTTCTACTTTTCAACTTAGCTTTCTGCAACATCTTATCTCCTACATTTTTTACTCGCGAAGCTTCTAAAGCTACTTTTACATCGACGGGGAGGATTTCGAAGTAAAAATCTATAAAATCTTTAAATTCACCGCTATTCTTAAACGGTAGCCTACCCTTTCTCCAATGATAAGCCATTTCATACACTATAAGATAGTGAAGATATCCTTTAACTCGGCCTAATCTAATCATATCCATGTACTTAACCGCTCCGTCCGGTGCTTCACCGCTAAAATCCGCCATAATAGCGTAGGTATCGACTATTATAGCTTTAACCTTTCCAGCCATGATTCATCCACTTCATCAAGTTCTCTCTCAGCCTTCTCGACGTCAACTTTAAGCTTTCTTCCTCTTCTCCTAAGCTCAGACCATAAATCCTTCACTTTCAAAACTATTCTATCTCCTTCAACTTGTAGATCTAGAATACTCCCCTCTTCTAAACCCATTTTCTCCCTAACATCTTTAGGAATAACTATTACTCCTCTCTTCCCTACTCTAATCTTTACCAAGATCCCACTTATCGGAAATAGTATTAAATCTGACAAATAAATATAACAGTCAGAATTTAAAATAGATTATTGATTTTTGCGATAAAGACGCGAGTATACTCTTAACCGTTCAAGCGCGGCCGGTACGATGGATAGCTTTTTCAATACGTCGTTGGTTTTCAATAATTCCTCGGCCTCCTCCTCTCTCCCAATACAAGCAAATGGAACTATAGAGTTTATAACTCTCTCCAAGTGTATTGAGGGTAGCTTTGATAAGGTATTTAGATGAGCTTTAAACCAGTCCCATGAACGCCTAACATACACCCCGTTTAAAGAGATCAGCGTTAACGGTATGAACTTTATCCTGACGGGCACTTTTTCCAGCACGTAGTCTAGGTATTCCTCCAGTTTATCAACGTCAGGCATTTTAGTTAAAGTCTGTAAAACCATTATCCTCTCAGTTTCGCTATCCGTTTCCTCGTAAATCTTCAATAAATCCTCGTACATGAGATTATAAGCCGCGGCGCAGAAAGCGGAATACCGCAGATCAGGATCGACTTCGCGATTTTCAAGAATATTCTCGAAAAGCCGCAACCCGAGCTTTAAAGCGTCCCTCTCGCCTATGCTCGCTAAATTAGAGATGGCCAATCCTCTTACTATACTACAGTCGAAGGGCTCCTCGAGCCGCGGCTCCCAGCCTACTTTCTCCAATATGCTATTTGAGAACCACTTTTCCACATTTTTTATTTCAGAGAATAAGTCTCTGTCGGAGAATATGCTCTTCAATAAAATCAAGTTGCGTAATACGCTCCAAGCAACTAAAAAGCTATCCTCTCCTTTATAATTCTTCCTAACAAACTTTAGGTAATCCTTCACGCTGAAATCTCCCGCTAGGGTCAACGCGAAGAAATCGTCCTGCAAACCCCATCTATCCACGCTCGGTAACTTCCCTTCCCTAACCAACTTGGCTAGCTTATCGAGCATAGAACTACTATACTTCACCCTGACGAAGCTACCTCTTCCAAAGTTAACCAGTAGAGGAGCTTCGGCATTAACTTTTATGCTCTCACTTTCTAACGTTATTCTGTGTACTTTCCACACTCCATTCTCGAATATTCCTATTTTTAGAGGTATAACCCACTCAGCGCCATCTTTTAAGCCCGTATAGGTGAATCGCTCCTGTTTCAGCAGGATTTCCCCATCCTCCTCTTCCACCACCACTATAGGATATCCCTTCCTCCTAATCCAGCAATCTACGAATTTCTCAACATCTAAACCGGAGACCTCTCTCATAATACTCCAGAAATCATCGCTCGAAGCATTCCCATACTCGAATTTTTTCAAATACTTGTTAAGGCCCCTAGCGAAAACATCCGATCCCACGTAATCCTCGAACATGGCTAAGATACAGGCGCCCTTATTGTAGATTATCGGAGCCGTGCTAGCCGTTATAATCTCTTTAGCCTCTTCGCTAACTTCAAGCTCTATAGGGTGAGTCTTGACAAGGGAATCTCTATCTAAAGCCCCCAACATCTCGTTTAGTATGAACATTTCCCAAACGTTCCACTCCGGGTGGACCTTGGCTAGGGCTTTATAGCTCAGCAGAGTGGCGAAGCTCTCGTTGAGCCATATATACCTCCAGCCTTTAGGCGATACTAGATTTCCGAACCAGTGGTGTATAATCTCGTGGGCTATAACCTCTCCGATCCGCTTTAACGCAGATTTAGAAGTTTTACCGGGATAATACAGGAGCAGGTTCTCCCTGAAGGTTATAGCGCCCCAGTTTTCCATAGCCCCGTATATGAAATCCGGCACTGTTATCAAATCCAGCTTAGGGAGCATATAGGGGTACTTCAAATATTCCTCGAAGAACCTGACATACCTATAAGCGTTCTCCAGAGCAAAATCCATATACTTCTCTCTGCAAGGTAGAGCGGCGATTCTAACTCTTGAATCCTCTGAGGGGTATATCCTGAAGGGCCCCACGCCGAAGAATAAGAGATAGGTGGGCATTTTAGGCGTTCTAGCGAACTTAACTCTCTTCCAGCCGTTGTTAAAAGATATTTCGACGGGATTCATATTAGAGATAGCTTCAAAAAACTCCGGAACTTCAAGCACTACTTCAAAGGTAGCTCTAAACCTCGGATGGTCGAAACACGGGAATGCTCGTCTAGCGTGTATCTCCTCGAACTGAGTCACGGCTATATAGCCTTTCTCCCACCTACTTCTGTAGAGGCCGATCATTTTATCGCTAAGCTTGCCGCTGAAGCCTATTTCTAGGATAAAAGAGCCGGATAGTCCTTCCCTGGGCTTTACTTTAAGCTCATCCTCTTTAACTTCGAAACTACAGGGTATTATCTTTCCGTTTTTCACAGCTTTACATTCTTTAATATCAAGCTCTAAAGAGTCTAATATGATCTCGCCGACTTCCTCTTCCGCTTCAACCAATATCTTAACGTATCCCTTGAAATCCTCAATTCTAGGATCAATTCTCAAGTATATATCATAATGCAGAGGATATACCTTCATGATATCGTAATAGACTTATACTTCAGTAATAATATTTGCGGAAGCTATATTACTCTCCAGCGGCATAACCTATACTATGAGCGAAAAATTCCTAGATTTCTTATTAACTAGAAGAAGCATTAGAAGATTCGAAGATAAAGAGGTACTCTTAGATTTACTCGTCAAAGCAGTAGACGTTGCTAGATTCGCTCCAAGCGCGCATAACAACCAGCCTTGGGAGTTCATAATAGTAACTGATAAAGACAAGCTAGAAGCTCTCTCCACAATGTACAGATGGGCAAGACCATTAAAGAGAGCTAAAGCCTGTATAGCCATAGTCACGGACCCAGAGCTAAGTCCTCGAACTCATCTAATAGACGGGGCTAATGCTACTATGTACATCTGGCTAGCCCTCCACGCACTGGGCTTAGGAGCCGTCTGGATAAACGCTTTGGAAAACGAGGAAATGGAAAAACTGCTTAAAATACCGGAGAATAAGACTCTCTTAGCCATATTGGCTATAGGCTGGCCTGCCGAAAAACCTGAGCCTAGGCCAAGGAAGAAGCTCGAAGAAGTAGCATATTTAGAAGAGTATGGAAGAAAACTAAAGTAGCTTTCTGGATAATATCTTCTTTAATAAAGGTATTTCTTCTATCTTCTTTTTATCGAGGTCTTCAAGCACTAAGCCCGGGGGGCGTGAGCGCCTAGGCTTAACCTCTATGACTCTCGTAGGGGTGAAGATGTAGTCTACAGGCATATCGTGTATAGTCATGGGAATTTTATCCACAATCTGCAAGTCGTGGACTGTTGTAGCTATAGGAGTATCATCCGAAATTAACCCGAGTTCTTTAAGAATAGCATATTCTAAATCGCTGTACCCACCGCCTTTACCCACCCTACCGCCGTCTGGGGATACCGCGACACAGCCAGTAACTTTCAAATCCACGGGGAACGGAAGAGTATTGACTATTCTCCCAAAGCGGAATGCTCCTCGAATCGTAGACGCTTTAGCCTCAAAGCCTCGAGGCACATCCCCTGGCTCTATGATTATAAAGCCCTGCCTAAGGCGTGGGGTAGCCATAACCAGTATCTTACCCGACCTTATAACAGCTTCTCTAACGGGGCGCTGAGGAGAATCCGGATTACAGAAGACAACTCTCGCTCTACGGAAAACCCTGTGTCTAACTAGCTTAGCGGCCGCTACTTCATGTCCTTTAAAATTGGGAATCCTACCCCACACAGGCTTCGGGAAAATAGCTACGTTACGCTCCTCTAACAGTCGCCAAATTCTCTTCCTAATTTCAGATTTCGACACTAGGTATTAATACGAAATACGTATTTCTGCCTTGCGGTTAAACTATTAAACCAGAAAAATTCATTAATCTTCGTGAAGCACCTATTCAAAACGCTGTTATGCTTCACAGTGTTTATGAGCGTGTGGATACCTTATAGAATGTTATCCTCTGACATAGAGATTCTAAAACTCTTTATATTAGATTCTCTAGTAAAGCCATTAACGTGCGTCTTCTCCATTTTTATTGCCGAAGGTTTCAAACTACCCACGCTCCACGATTTAGGTCTAGTTAGGGAAAAAGCTTTTTCCTCATTTTTAAAAGGACTAATCGTTACGAGTTTCGCTTGGTTTTTCGGCTTTTTCCTAACTCCTTACCTCCTCTATGGAAGCTATACTCTTAAAATCGAAGAAGACTTACTGAAAATAGTAGTTTTATCCGCAAACTTCATCCTAGTCTCAGGACCAGTAGAGGAAATTCTATTTAGAGGTTATATCCTAGGGCAAGCCAGGCTTGCCCTAGGAGAAGGCAGGCTAAGACTACTAGCGGCAGTAACCTTTTCTTCGCTCCTCTTTTCTCTATCCCACTTGCCAATTCACATATTCGTCTGGAAGAGTGAATTCTTCTCTGCTTTGCTATTTTTATTCTTCGCTTTCGTTATAGGATACATTTTAGCCCTCATGTACTTGGCTACTGGCAACCTACTCGGAGCTATAGTTGCACATACAGAATGGAATATGCTTCACGCCTTCGTGGACATAGAGGAGTTATCCACGTTTCACAGCTATGGTTTAGCTCTAGTAGTTTTCGCGTCTGTCTTCGCGCTCGCTTCTCTCTCACTATATTATCTTTCTAACCAACGGATAGTTGCTAAGTCTTAAATCGACTATGGTGAACCTATTTTTAAGCCAGAAATTCAATGGTCCTGAAGGGTTGTTGGAGCTTCCGAGCCTAGCGTAGGTATATACTTCCTTAACCCCCCTCTCCCTTAGTTGAGATAAAGTATCTCTGAGCAGCAGCGTTCCAAGCCCCTTTCTGCGATACCCGTTTATAATGTAGAGACAGGTTATGAAGACCTTATCGTCTGAGCCGTCGCTAAGCCATCTAGAATCATATTCGCCGAGTCTTTCAATGAAACGCGGAGGTGCGAACTCTATATAGCCAACTGAGTGTCGCTTGTAGAATAGTATTTTCCCGCATACACCGTACTCTTCTAATACTCTCTTGTACCATTTCTTTTTAATTTCGATTCTATCCTCTTCTGGGGGTCTTGTGTCGAATACTCTGGGGTTCTCCCAGTAAGTGCAGGATCTGCAGGGGAGCGGTATTTTGTTAAATAGATTTTCGTCGACTTCTACTATCTCGACGTGTACGTCTAAGTAGCTCATTTTCCTCACAAAAATAAACACAACAAATATTTTAAACCATCTCTACAACAAAATAATCTACGCTCAATTTTAAAAGGATAAAATATGAATTCTAAGTCTTCAATAAGAGATATAAGATAAAGCCAAACACAAAATAACTATGCTCTCCTTAAATACTCTACTCTGCCTGTCTCCCTATACCCCACGTTTTTGAAGAACGGAGCGTGTCTCTCGTCAA
>JALURF010000198.1 GCA_027017165.1 Thermofilaceae archaeon | reverse complement strand
GTAAAAGTAAGATTTTCCTCTCTCTACAGCAGCGCGTGCATCTAATACAGTTAAATTTGACTTCTTTGGGAATTTTAGCGCGGGGGATGCTTGCCACATCGGCACCTCGCTACGTCGAATACGATTTGTCGGTATATGGTATTGGATAATCCGGAATGCTATTATAAAACCCTTATTTAAAACAGTTATGGGTAAAATCTACTTTTACGGAGGAGAAGATGTTAAAAAGAGAACTTGCCTTAAGATAAACAAGAAGATATTTTCTCAATTCTATAAACCGCGAGTTTTAGTAATTCCGTGGACCACTAGGAGTAAAGTAAAGGAGTTAAAGTATAGGAGAATACTCCGAGAATATTTTAAAGATATAGGTGCTGGAGAGATATCGTTTTTGGAAAGAAGCTGTCCGGTAGAGAGGCTAAAAGAGTATTTTGAAAACGCGGATATATTATATCTCCCCGGAGGAGAAACCGGGTTTCTGTTAAAATCAATAAAAGAAGAGAGAATAGAGGAATTAATCAAGAAGTTTCCAAGAATTATTATGGGGAACTCGGCTGGCGCCCTAATTCTAGGCAAATATTGCATTATCGAGGTACGGGAACACAGTTTATCTCTAAGAGAGGGATTAGGTTTAGTGAATTTCAGCGTTTACGTACACTATGATCCAAATAAAGATTTTAAAATCGTGAAAGAATTAGCTAGAGGCAGGGTATTTTTCGCCTTACCGGAGAATGCAGTCCTAGAATTTGATAGAAGAACAGGGAGGATAAATACTCTGGGAGATATCTACCTATTCTATAAGCCTTAATTCATATTTTATCTATTTTTGCCGCGCACGTGTTTATAAATCACGTATAACAGATCTACTATAAATAACGCTGTAAACACTAAACTGATATACATAAATCTAGGCCTACGGCGTACAGCATCCCAATATAAAACATATACCCTATAGTATTCTCCATCGACCTCAACGGTATCTCGAGAACCTAAAATCTCGAAAATATTTGAAGTTGGGAGCTGAGGCTCGCCGGTTTCTATAGCGGCTTTAAGGTCGGGGTAAGAGTTTAAATCTTCTTTTCCGAGTTTAAGTATATCTCCGTTTCCCGGTTTGGGGATAGGTTCTGCCACGAGGTAAGCGCCGCCGTAAATCTCGTAATCGATTAAATATAAGACGAAAAACGCGCTCGATAGAATGCTTAAGATGAATAACATGGTTAAATGTTTTAATAACGCCATAAACTAATGAAATAGAACCAGCATTTCAACCTTACGCTAACCCCGATCGCGAAATTTATCCTATGTAAAGAGAGACTTAGCAGATATAAGGAATAGCTTAGATATCTTTGCTTAAATTCTTTGTAGAAAATACTTTAAGCATATGCCCAAATTTTTCCCTTAGAAAATCTTCTCCCCTTTCAATTTTTCTAATGAGTTTTTCATCATCAGTGATTAAAATTAAATCCCTTTCTAGTGCTGCAACTACATACGATGAATCATAGAATGTTATTCCTAGCCCATAGGCGGTTTCTAAAACAATATCAGAGCTTGAATCTTCAAGTAGTATAAGGTAATGGGAAAGTTTCTCCATAAGCCTTAAGAGAAATAAGGCTTCCTCCAAACTTATGCATTTAATTAGGAAAAGTTCTTTCCAGATAGCATTACCGATTTCATAAAAAATCAACCGTATAACGTAATTGTCTTTCAAAATATCAATGGCTGAATCTCCATATAATCTCACAATATTTAAAAAAGCGCTGGCATCGAAGAGGAAACTCAATATCTCTCCCTCATTTCTCTCACATGCTTAACAATTCTCTCGGCTGGTATTTTTCTTAAAATATCAGATGCTTTTGCTAATTCTCGTTTCAACTCCTCTTCTTCTCTTCTCTTAACCTCTTCTTGTGATGGTTCCTTCCAAACTAGAAAAACATCAGAAAGGGAATAATCCAAGCTTATTATCCCTTCTTTTTCAAGAAAAGAAGCCCACTCCTCAACAGTTGAAGCTGAAACACCTAAAATATGGGCAACCTCATTAAGCTCAACTCTCTTCTTCTCCTTAATTAGAGATATGAGCTTATCTATATCTGTGAAAATCACCTCCTTATCCATAGTAGTTTTTTAAAGTGAATGATTTAATAATTTTTTGAATTGAATGAAAATGAGATAAATCTATAGAGGGAAATTAATGAGAGTAAAAAGGAGAGAGGCTTCTCCACTCCAGAAATTCAAAGATCAAACACTAATTACAAAAAAATTTGGAAAAAAAGCCTTACTAGTTTATAATGCAATTCCAACTTCTCAAACAATTGATGAAAGA
>JALURF010000197.1 GCA_027017165.1 Thermofilaceae archaeon | reverse complement strand
AATGGAAGTTGGAGAAGATTCTTGAAGATCTTAAGAGGAGAAACGAGCTTTTAAAAGAGAAGTTAGAAAAGTTGGAGAATGAGTATGTAAATTGTTTGTGGTGGATTAGAGATTGTGAAGGTTTAAAAAAGATTAGAGATCAGAAGATTAGAGAATTGAATATCTTGCAGCGGAAGAAATCGAAGAGCTTGGAGGACTTAAAGAAAATAGAAAAATTGGGGAGGGAGCTTAGAGAATTAAATGAGCTTTATCAAACTTGTCTTGAACAAAGAAAGTGTAGAGAGGGGGAGAAACGTTTTAGAGAATACGAGCTACAGTATTTCGATCCGTGGAGTAGCGATGTTCCTCTTGAAAAGCCCAGGCCTATAGTCGTAAAAATCGGGGAAAGTACGAAATATGTGAAAACTGATAAGCTGGGAGATATTGAAAAAGCGAGGACTCTTGGTATTGCTGAGAGAGACGTGGCCCTGCTTAGGCAGTATGGCGACTTTTTGCTAAATCTTAAACATTTAACGGATAAATTGAGCTGGGTAATTCCTGCAGGTGGTAAAATCGCGAAAATACCGTTAAAGTATTTTACATCTGTCTTAGAGTATGGAGGAAAAGCTTCTAACGTGCTAGCGGGCATGTTGGAGGAGTATATAGCTAGGCTAAAGCTTGTGAGAGCCGTAGCGGAGGAGGAAGCATACATAGAAATTCCGACAACGAGAGTTAAGATAAGAGAAATTTTAGCGTGTAGGAGGGGTAGATGGGTTCTTGAAGACGTCAAAGTTGTAGAAGTTACGAAAGGTAGTAGTATCAAAAGGGCTCTACCAGTCAACGGTAGAAGTATCGGTAAGCTTGTAAAAGATGAGATAAATAGGGCTTTAAGCGAGCTCCAAGATAATTTAGAAAAGCTTAAAATGTTAAGAAAAGAAGCTGATAAGCTTAAGCGGTAAAATTAATCATGAAGTTTAAATAGAAGGATTAGAAAGAAGGCTAAAAAAGCGGCTAGTAGCGTTGCCTCGTAGAAGCTTGGCGTGGATAGCGGAATCCATAGCATGGAAAAAGTGAGGGCTAAAAACGCCAGTGTTTCTACGACTATTCTCATGTATTCTTTAACATAACGGATTACGCTCTCCCTACGGTGTCTTTCTACTTCCTCGCCTATTTTAGAGAGGAGTGAGGAGAGAGAATCGAAAAGCGCGATTTGAGCGAGTAATAGTAGCACGGTTTCGCTATCTAAGTTAGAGGTTAAGGCGTAGACTATAGTAGCTACATATGTCAGGGAGGAGGATAATGCTCCTAAATTTTCCCTTCCTCTGCTGTAGGAGTAGAAGCTTAAAAACAGGATAAGCGATAGGATAAATCCTAAAATTTTGAATAGATATAATAGAGTCGCGGATAGAGCTACCAGGAATAGGATATTTACAAGAGAACTAGTTTTCACATGCTCAGCCTCGGACGTATTTTTAGATATTTTGCGACCTGTTTTAGTGATATTCTCGGATCCCAGTCGATTACGGGGCAGTATTTTAAAAGTTGCAGTTTAAGCAATTTCCTCTTTAAAGAGAGAGCCTTGACCGCTGTTTCAAACTTTTCACCTGTTATTAAGGCGTAGGGGTTCGGAGATAATACTAAAACTCTATAATCCATGGCTAATAGCTCTTTAACCAAGTCGATTATTTCGCTTTTTAAGAGCGGGGATACTATAATGACCTCGGCTTTCGGCTTTAATATATAGGGGGCTAACGTGCCGACTATAAATTTCAACGGCATACGCCCCCCTCCACGGGCATCCGCCAAGTAGTGGAGGATTTTCAGGAAATGCTTCTTGCCGAAGGCCGGTTTTATCCACGCCCGGCGCTGACCATGAACTATAAGCCCTACCCTATTTCCATGTTTTAAATAGGCTAGCGCGAGAGAAGCCGCGATAGAGACCTCGAACTCGAGTATTTCGTCGAGGTACTCGCCTATAATCTCTCTCCCGCCCGTATCGACTACCAGTAGGACATCCGTGACTTTCTCGCTTTCATACTCGTTAGACATTAACTTATTCCGCTTAGCCGTAGCGGACCAGTTTATCCTCTTAAACTCGTCTCCATACGTGTATTCTCTAACGCCATAAAAGTCGTAGCCTTGACCGCTTTTACGCGAGTGAACCTCGCCCGGCCAAACACCGGTATACTCGCTGAAAGTTTTAAACCAAGATATATTCTCGAATTGGGGGAAAACTGATACCACGGTTTTCCCGCCTAACTCCATTTCGATAAACCTAAATCCCAGAGGATCCATTATCCTCGCTTTTAAAGGTCCTATGCCGTAATGGCCCCGATCGTCGACTTTTAAAGTATATGATATCCTCTCCTTTTCTCCCGGTTTTAAAAATAGATAACCGGTGTTATAGCCTTCTATTACTGAAATCTCTTCTGGAATAATATCCTCATATCTTACAACGTACTGTATTTCGTCTTTATTTAAAACCTCTACCTCCACTTTTACAGCATCTCCTTTTATGGCATAAACGGGCTCTACACGTCTCTTAACCTCTAGCCTAACCTTCCTGGGGAATGGGTAGCTTAGACTATACGCTAAAACGGCGATTAACGGGATTTCGAAGAGTAGGCCATGCCATTTATTGAGAATTAAAGACGCTAAAAATATCGATAATATTGACGCGAGATAGGCGAATGCTTTAAACGTGTACATTAATACCCCTTGGGGACGGGGATTTTCCCGATTATTTCCTTTACCACTTGTTCGGCTTTAACACCTTTAATCCACAATTCCGTCTTTAAAATCAGCCTGTGGGCTAGAGCTTCCACAGCCACGTACTTAACGTCGTCCGGTATTACGTAATCTCTACCCTCCAGCGCCGCCTTAGCGCGCGACAACTTCATTAAAAACACGGTCCCCCTAGGGCTTACCCCCAGTTCGACCCTTGGATGTTCCCTAGTAGCGCGGGTTATATCTACAATATACTCGAGCACTTTATCGTCTACGTAGACTTCCTCAACCGCTTTCTGCATTTCAATTAGAGTATCCGTATCCACTACTTCGTCGACCTCGATTACGTCGCTCTTCCAGGCGAGCCTCCTCTTTAAAATTTCAATCTCCTCGCCGCGCTCCGGAAATCCTATTCTCAATTTCATTAAAAACCTGTCTATCTGGGCCTCGGGTAGAGGGTATACGCCTTCATATTCTATCGGGTTTTGAGTCGCTATGACTATAAAGGGTTTTTTAAGCCTATACGTGGTCCCGTCTATGGTTACCTGTTTCTCCTGCATAGCTTCTAGGAGTGCTGACTGAGTCTTCGGAGGTGCCCTATTTATCTCGTCGGCCAGTAAGATATTCGTGAAAACCGGCCCCTTCCTCAACTCAAACTCCATCGTCTTCTGGTTGAACACGTAGGTCCCGGTTATATCGGCCGGCAGCAGGTCAGGGGTAAATTGAACCCGTCTAAATTCACAACCCAGAGTTTTAGCTAAGGTTTTAGCCATTAAAGTTTTAGCCAAGCCGGGGTAATCCTCTATCAAGACGTGACCATCCGAGAGAACTGCCAACAGGAGTTTTTCCACGACTTCCTCCTTCCCCACTATAACCTTCCCAACCTCCTCCAGTATTCTTTTACACTTCAGCGATACCTCCTCGATTTTCACCCAACCACCTCTTCAAGCTTCTCCAAAACCTCAGAGGGATCTCCCTCGCCCAGTAAGAATTTTAAAAGAGTTTCATCACGTATATAATTTCTCGCTCCCTTTCGAAGTATTTCCTTGACTTCTTCGCGGCTTAGCTCGTATTTATACGATAAATAGTCCGCGATGATCTCTCTAATTAAACTGGCTAAGAGAGGTTCTTCAGAGCTTAACTTGGCTAGATAGCTTTTATCCTTAACCTTTTCTCTAGATTTAAAATGTTCAAAAGATTTAAACTCGAATTCTATCTCTGAATGGTATACGATATAGTAGAGGTATATGAAAAATGCTATCGTAAACAGAGTCTCTCCTACTCCGCTCGAAAAGCCGTACAAGTACCAGGTTAAGGGTAGAAAAGCCATAAAAACCAGAAGGAGGAGTACTAGTTTCTTCAAGTAGCAACACCCAGGAAGAAGGTCTTTAATTCTTTTAAACTCTCGAGGGCTATCTCCTCCTCGTACTCGCTTATCGGATAATGGCCATACACGGCTTTTTCAAATATCCCCGCTAGCCGGCGTAGAGGAGCGCGCGGTACTCCGGGGAACATCTCCACAATACCTTCAAAAACCTCTCTTACAGTCATGCTCTCCTTAAATCTGAAACCTTTGCTAGACACTATTTCTTTAAGCTCTAGAAAACACCTAACTATAACGCTCCTAGACTCTGCCCCAGTCTCTAAGTCTCTAAGAGCTTTCTCTATAACGTCTACAACTTCTCCCGCTTCCTCTTCAACGGTTTCTTCAGAGACTTCTTTAAACGCTTTAAAAGCGATAATGCCTATCATAAACACGAATAAAAACAATAGAATCATTACTGGGAATTCGATTCCTTCCTTTCGAGCAGTATATGAGAGAATAATTTCTAAAGTTTGATTAACCGAGCTTGTTTCAACTTCTTCAACTTCTTGGATATAAGTTAAATTTCCCACTCTCTCCACATTTTTCGTGATGTTCCCCGGTTTTACATTGGGTTTTTGGTAGAGTGGGTTTAAGAGGATAAGCGCTAAAAATGCCATGAAAAATAATAGGGCGATATGGCCGGGCAATCCTATTTTCTTAGCTTTAGCTTTTGATCTGAAAAACTTTTTAAAAAATTCTTTTAACACATCATAGTAGTAGATCGGTATTACAAGAAATAAGATCGATAAAACAAGTATAATATACTGGAATTTCTCTACGGATACAACTATTTCATATTCTCCAGTAAAGCCGAATCCGGGAAACTGGGCGAGTCTAGCGATTAAAACAGCTACAATAACCGAGAGGATTAAAGGCGTGTATCTGCCGAGGCTAATTCTCCCTATTCTCACCGTGATAAGTACTAATATACGTGAATATTTATGCTTTAGGCTACTCGAGGAAGTCGTTAAGAGAAACTAGGTCATAATCGTCGAAAGGCAGTTATTCGTAAACTATTTGTCTAACCTTGAAATCTCTCGATCTCGACTTTATATTCTGAAAGCTTTGTTTCCTATGTTTTAAGTATAATATCGGCGGTAGTGTAGATAGATTCGCCACTCCGGCCACGAAAATGGGCAGGCTAGGGTTGATATCCCATAGGTATCCTCCAATAGCGGCGGAGAGCATAGCCCCTAAGCCTGCAATTGTATCGGCGAAGCCGTTTATAGCTGCCACATATTCTTCTGGCGCGTATTTAGTTATTAATAGACGGCGCGCGGGGAGGTCGAGCGTTATAGCAAATCCCATAAAAGAGTATATGAGTAGAGCGTCGAGAAACTGCTTAGCGTTGCTGTACGCTATATAGGCGAGGGATATCGCTAGGAAATGCGTTGCTAGAGTTAGGCTACCGCCTATTCTATCCGCCAGCCATCCCGAGCCGAGTTGGAATACTAGTTGAGAAAGGCTCCTAGTGCCTGTGAGGATTCCCACTCCTACTTCGTCCAAGCCTATAACGTATTTAGCGTATAGGACCAGGTAGGGGATGCCTATGAACACCGAAAAGTCGTGTAGGAACAGAGCGGAGACGAGTATTTTAAGCCTCGCATCTCTAAGATAGAGCTTTAAGACTTTTCTCATAGAAGCTTCGGGCACGCTAGAGCGACTTTTCTTGCCGGAATCTCCATGGGCTAATAGTCCGAATGTGGGTAGAAGAGTTGCCGCCGAGAGCATAAATAGCGTTGAATAGCCGTATACCGCGGCTATGAAGCCGGAGAGATAAGAAGCGGCTATCCTGCCCAAATTTGATAATAGCATGTAAGAGGAGTACAGCAAACCTCTTTTCTCAATACTTGATTTAACAAGTACTTTAACGCTGGCTTGAGTAATGAGTGAAGTTGAAAAACCCGTGATAAACGCTAAGGCGAGGAATTCTATAAAATTCTGGGCGAAGAGCAGCAACAAGGTAGCCGCTAATAAAAGTAATATAGCCAGCATCGCGCTTCTCCGCCAATCTATTAAATCTACCACGTAGCCGGAGGCGAAGGCTAGGAGGAGGCCGAGATTCATGACTAGGCTTACGGATACTCCGATCTCCCAGGGCTTCAGTCCTTTAAAATCCAGGTACAGCGGCAGGAGGGTTTGCCAGAGAGTCATAGAGAAAACTATGATAGAGGAAATGGTAGCAAATGCTAAGAACTCTGTTTTCCGCTCCACTTAATGGTCACCGTTTCGCCGTTGTAGCGGAAGTTAACCATAAACGTGGTATATTTATTTTATTCTATCTTATGTTATGCTGGCAGGATTAGACGAGTTAACTCATTTTAGTTGTATTTATTCAGCTTTTCAAGAAATTCTAGAATTCACATTTCTTTACTCCAATTTTCTCACATAAATTCTGCAAACTCAAACACCTAAGGCTACTAAACTTGGAAATGCTTAACTTTTATTTCTTTGATTTGTGCTAATTCGCTATCTGTTGTTAAGAGAACTGCTTTCTTAAGTTCAGCCAATGCTAGAGAAAAACAATCAGCGAGAGATAATTTACCCCTATATCTGCACTTCTTTTCTCCCGCTGTCTTCGTCAATTCTTCACCTGCCGCGACCACTTCCAAACCAGATTCCCTAATTTGATGATATCGAATCTCGGCAATCTCCTTTCCGAGTTTTTCGCAAACTTTATAGTAGTACTCAGCCAGATTTATCTCACAGATAAATGCCCGAGCATTTCCTCGACTTACTTCGTTGAAATAAGTTCTAACTCTTTCATCACCTATGAGGTGAAGTAATAAAACACCGGTATCAATCACGTATTTTTTCATTCTCTAGCCTCTTTGCGACGCTCGGCTTCAAGCTCTTTTATAGCTTTAATAATGAGCGAGGCGTGTTGACGATCCACTCCCCAAAGGTCCTCAAGCTTAGGTATAGGAATCATCAGTATTCCAGCCTCGGTTTCAACAAACTTAATTTTCATTCCTTCTTTGATTCCATATTTTCTCGCTAGTTTGGCTGGGATAGTTACCATATTTTTACTGGTGACTTTTGCGGTATAACTCATAGGTTTTACCATGAATTTACATAAATGCATGGTATTTAAGTATTTTCCATGTATAAATCCGAAATTCAAGATATAGATTACAAGTCGATATGAAGAGTATAAAACTTGGTACGAGACTTATATATCTCCGGAGATTCTCCCTGATGTAAACTTCTTATAAGAAGAGGATATTTTGGTACTGTCATGAATACCTATGGTTGGATAGAATATTTCAACATTACGAAACGGGCGAGAAGGTTAAGAGAGCTAGCTGAGATAGCTCGTAAATATATTCGCAAAGGCATAAACGCTGAAATTGTGAGCATCGATTGCATATTATTAGAGAATTATCAACTATAGTTGAGAATCCCTTTTGGTGTGTATTTAATGCTTGATGAAGGTGTTATCGGTTAGATCTATGTCGAGTATAGGATATTAC
>JALURF010000196.1 GCA_027017165.1 Thermofilaceae archaeon | reverse complement strand
CCGTGGTCGTGCCGTCTCCTACTTCGTCATCCTGAGCCTTAGATATCTCAACCATTAATTTAGCAATCGGGTGTTGTACGTCCATCTCGTCAAGTATAGTAGCGCCATCATTAGTTACGGTGATGTCTCCAAGGCTGTCTATTAGCATTTTATCCATGCCCTTAGGTCCTAGAGTCGTCTTTACGGCTTCGGCAATAGCTTTAGCAACCATTATATTCGTGCGTAGGGCTTCTTTCCCCGTGGTTCTGCTGGTTCCTTCTTTTAGTATTAGAACAGGTACTCCGCCTAGTTGGGCCACAGCCATACTCTCACCTCAGCTTCCAGACATAACACTTTTCGCTTCTATTTAAAATTTTCTCTAAGTCGATTCATAGAATTCGAAGGACTCCTCTTTGAATATTAATAATTTTTCTTAATACTTAGTGAATATTTTCACACACATCAGGCCTTAATCGTCGTAGAGTAAAAAATATATAGAAGCGAAAATAATTGAAGATAGCCGAGGAGGTGTAGGGTAATGCAGGCTCAACAGGCGATACCTGTTCTAATACTAAAAGAAGGAACCAGCAGAACCGTGGGCAGAGAGGCCAGGAGATCAAATATTTATGCTGCGCGAGTAATAGCAGAGGCTTTAGCTTCCTCTCTAGGACCTAGAGGGATGGACAAGCTTCTCGTCGATTCTTTTGGCAACGCTACGATAACTGGCGACGGCGCTACCATACTCAAAGAGATGGACGTACAACACCCAGCGGCTAAAATGCTAGTGGAAGTTGCAAAGGCTCAGGATGACGAAGTAGGAGACGGCACGACCACGGTAGTTGTCCTAGCTGGACAATTACTAACCAACGCTAACGAACTTCTAGACGAAGAAATTCACCCCACCATCGTAACTGAAGAATTCGAGAAAGCCCTCGAACAAGCTCTGAAAGTAGTAGATGAAATAGCGGAGTCCGTAAATCCCCTCGATAAGGAAGTTTTAAAGAAGGTTGCTATTACCTCTCTAAGCAGCAAAGCCGTAGCCGAGTATAAGGAATTCCTAGCGGACTTGGTGGTAAACGCCGCTTTACAAGTGGTAGAGGAGAAGGATGGAAAATACGAGTTTAAACTAGATAACGTGAAGATCGAAAAGAAGAAAGGCGAATCTCTAGAGGAAACGGAGCTGGTAAAGGGCATAGTACTAGACAAAGAAGTAGTACATCCAAGTATGCCACGAAAAGTAGTCGACGCGAAAATAGCGTTACTCAACGCGCCGCTGGAAGTAGAAAAACCGGAATGGACTGCTAAGATAAACATCACGAGTCCAGAGCAGTTAAAGATGTTCCTGGAGCAGGAGGCGCTAATGCTTAAAAAGATGGTAGACAAAATAGCGGCGACCGGGGCTAACGTTGTAATCACTCAGAAGGGAATCGATGATATGGCTCAACACTTCTTAGCTAAGAAGGGTATATTGGCTGTTAGAAGAGTAAAAAAATCAGACATGGAAAAACTAGCAAGAGCAACAGGAGCAAGAATAGTAACCAGCATAGACGATCTCACCGAGAAGGATTTGGGCTATGCCAAAATAGTAGAAGAGAGGAAGGTAGCCGAGGATAAAATGATATTCATAGAAGGCTGTCCGAACCCCAAAGCCGTGACGATATTAATTAGGGGCGGTGCTGAACACGTAGTAGACGAAGCGGAGAGAGCTATCCACGACGCACTATCCGTTGTACGTAACATAATTAAAGAGCCTAAAATAGTCGCTGGCGGAGGCGCTATAGAGATGGAAATAGCTAAGAAACTTAGAGAATACGCTAAGACCCTACCCAGTAAGGAGCAGTTAGCCGTAATGAGATACGCAGACGCTCTCGAATTCCTACCCGCAGTACTAGCTAGAAACGCTGGACTCGAGCCAGTCGATGTAATAGCCGAGTTAAGGAAGAAGCACGCTGATGGAGAGAAATGGATGGGCGTAAACGTTTTCACTGGTAAAGTAGAGGATATGATGAAAGCAGGAGTTATCGAACCGGCGATCGTAAAGAAGCAAGTGCTGAAATCCGCTACCGAGGCCGCTGTCATGATATTGAGGATCGACGATATCATAGCGGCTTCCCCGCCAAAGCAAAAGGAGAAAGGAAAAGAAGAAAAACCTGAATTTGGAGAATACTAGCTTTTTTAACCCTCATTTTATTAGGAAAAATATTATAAATGACCCAGATTTTTACATGCCTATGCGCTCTAAAACGAGTTTTAAAATCAAAATAGGTCCTCCCAAGCTCACCAGGTATGAGCGCGCCCGAGTTATAGGCGCACGCGCGCTTCAAGTCGCATTAGGAGCCCCAATTCTAATAAAACTTGAAGGAAACATTCCTTTAGACCCACTTTTCATCGCCGAGAAGGAGTTAGAATTGGGAGTTTTACCCATAATTATAAGGCGTAGAACTCCGAGTGGAGAATACCAAGATATACCTATTAAATATTTACTCAACTAACTTTTACCTATAGAAATGCTTTTGCCTTTAATTTCTATAAGAACTTCTTCTCCTATTTCGGGTTTTTCAAGCAATCTATCCCACTCCTCCTCTGTTAAGTAAAGCGTTAGTCTTGGCATGCTCGCTCTCCCTTGACTCAATAAAGGCATAGATCTCATTATCTGATTTATTATAGGCATTACTTCTTTCGCTAATTCGCTTCCAGGAGGCTGTACTACAACAGGAGTCGGCAATTCTCTCTCCTCCACAAACTCGAGTTTAACCACTTTTTCTCCCCACGGGTTTTTAATAAGGCTCTTCCCTACGAGTATAGCTCTGATCTTAACTGATTTCATGGCTGTATAGTAGAGGTAGAAGAGCTATTTATGCATACGCATACAGCTAACATCTAAATTGACGTTTTACCTAAGTCATGCACGAAAATTTTATAAGAATCGGCTAGATTCCTCTACCCCTAGGGGCTATAAATGAGTGAGGAATTCAAGCAGATAGTGAGACTGGCAGGCGTCGATCTGCCCGGAGATAAAGCGGTAGCTTACTCACTTAGGTTAATAAAGGGTATAGGCATAAACATGGCATACGCTATATGTAGGAAGTTAGGGATAGACCCCCATGAAAAACTGGGCTCGCTAGATGAATCCAGATTAAAAGAACTTGACGCTATACTAAGAGAACCGCATAAACTAGGTTTCCCCCCATGGTTCCTTAATAGACCTAAAGATCCCAGGACAGGTAAAAATATACATTTAATAACTTCCGACCTAGTATTCACCGTAAAAAGCGATATAGAGTTCCTCAAAAATATAAGATGTTGGCGTGGGATACGTCACATGTTCGGCTTAAAGGTCAGAGGTCAGAGAACTAGAACAACGGGCAGAACTGGCATAACCGTTGGAGTAAGGAGGAGAAAGAAGTAGGTGATATAGCATGGGTGACCCCAAGAAAAGCAGACGTAAATACGAAACACCAGGCCATCCTTGGATTAAAGAGCGGCTTCTCCAAGAAATAGAGCTCGTCGGAAAGTATGGTCTAAGAAACAAGCGAGAGTTGTGGATTGCCAGGACCTACCTGAGACGTATAAGGGCGCGAGCGAGAACTTTACTTGCGCTGCCTCCCCAAAGGCGGGCGAAATTTGAGAGAGAACTTATAAATCGTTTAGTTAAGCAGGGAATATTGCCGAGCGAAGACTGTACTTTAGACGATGTACTAAACCTAACTGTAGAAGATATTCTCCAGAGAAGACTCCAATACATCGTATATAAGAAAAGGCTTGCCTCTTCGATTTACCACGCCAGACAATTAATAGTACATGGACATATAGCGATAGGAGATAGAAGAGTTACAAGTCCGGGACATTTAGTTACACGTGACGAAGAAGAACAGGTAGGGTTTTATCCTCTTTCACCCTATGCTATTAAATCAGTAAAAGAGGGAGGAGAATGAGTCAACAGAAGAAGAAAAGAGGAGAAGTGGGAATAGCTCATATATACGCCAGTTATAACAACACTATTATACATATTACTGATTTGTCAGGCGCCGAGACCATCGCGCGAGTAAGCGGGGGAATGGTAGTAAAGGCGGATAGGGATAAGCCTAGCCCGTGGGCTGCAATGCAAGCGGCAATGATAGCTGCGAGAATAGCCTTAGAAAAAGGAATAAAAGTAGTACATGTAAAAGTCAGAGCCCCTGGAGGGTATGGTCCTAAAACTCCAGGACCGGGAGCTGGACCGGCTATAAGAGCGCTCGTAAGAGCTGGCTTAATGGTCGATAGAATTGAAGATGTCACGCCGCTACCGACAGATACTATTAGAAAGCCTGGCGGGAGAAGAGGAAGGAGAGTCTAGCTCTTCATCTTTAAACCTTGATATAGTTAAAGGGGATTTTCAGTTTTCTCTGATTTATCCAGTTGAGTATTCTGGGAGAAAATACTACCGGTTTGCTCCGTAGCTCCTCTAAATTTTTCGCGCCTATGAGAAATAATGTTATTCTTAATTCCTTTATTAATCTCTTTAAATATTTTTTCACTCCTTGACTTCCTTCTTTAAAAGCTACTTGAATAACCGGTCTTCCAACGGCTGCTAAATCCGCCCCCAGCCTTAATGCCTTTGCAATATCTACGCCCGAACGTATACCACCTGTAGCTATTAGAGGTAGATTTGTAACAGTCCTAACTTCTAAGATACTAAACACAGTAGGTATGCCCCAGCTACTAAATGTTTTACTTATTTCCGCCATTTCCTTATCGCCGTTGTTTAAAGCCCTGTAGTACTCTACCTTAGAGAAGGAAGTACCCCCTAGACCTCCCACGTCTATCGCGGAAAAGCCCGCCTTTACCACTTTTTCCGCGGCTTCTTTAGAAATTCCAGCTCCCGTCTCTTTAGCGATCACCGGTATTTCGCAATTCTCTATTATCTCCCGTGCTTTATCCAAAAAACCTCTATAAAAGGGCTCCCCCTCCATTTGAACTGCTTCCTGTAGGGGATTTAAATGTATAGCTAGGGCGTTCGCCTTCACCATATCTATCATCTTTTCTAAGTCCCCAGGAGATAGATCCATTACAATCTGGCTCGCACCTATATTACCTATTATATAAGCTGTGGGAGCTTTTTCTCTAACAATAGAAAACGTTTCTTCTAACTTGGGATTTAAGAGCGCAGCTCTCTGGCTACCAACTCCCATGCCCAGTCCGAGTTCCTCTACAGCTTCTGCTATAGCCGCGTTAATTTTCTTAGCTAAAGAATGCCCTCCGGTCATCCCGGCTACTATTAGCGGTGCTGAGAACTCGTGTCCCAAAAAAACTGTAGTTAACTCTATATCTTCAAGGTTTATCTCTGGAACAGCATCGTGTATTAGGTACACGTCTTGAAACATGGCTGGTATATCGCTCTCTACGTCACCTCTGATTGAAAAAAGAAGATGGTCTTTTTTCCTATCTTCAATCGACATGATCACTCACTTTTAAATATCACGAAGCTAGCGTACGCCACAACGCTACTATAATCCCCTGTGATATCCCCAGAAGTCGCATATTTCAAAAGTTTAATGTTTTTATATTCCAGTTTTTTAGCCGTCTCCAGTAAAGCCATTACAGGACCATAACCGCACATCGTGATCTCGTTTTCTATAACAACATCATACAATCCACGCGGATCAAGCTCTAATATACGTTCTATAGCTAGTTTATCCTTCCTACGAGCATTTTCAACTGGCTCGTAATGGGTAAAATCGGTGCTAGCCACAATTACTGTATCGCCGTACTCATTAATACATTCAGCCAAGGCTTCGCCGATCCTCCTTGAAGCCTCGTAGTTCTGTAGTAACATGGTTATCGGAATTATCTCAAAATCGCTTCCGTATAGAAATTGTAGAAATGGAATTTGAACTTCTATAGAATGTTCGTAGAGATGGGCTTGGGAATCGATAGAAGCTATACCTGATTTAGCGGATATGCAATGAGCATAATCAGCGTTTACTTTGACCCCACCTAATGGCATCTCCCAGACATCATCATCAGCTATGGCTATTGGCGATCCCACACCGCTATGGTTAGGACCTATAATTACGACGTATTCTGGCTTTTGAGACTGGCTTAGTATATGGTAAGCATGTGCTGCTATAGGACCAGAATACATGTAGCCTGCATGCGGCACTATCAGTCCGAAGATTTGATACTTCTCCATTCTTTCAGGAAGTTTTCCCGGCCCCAACCTATGCAGAAAGCATCCTTCAATCTGTTTTTTCAATAGTTCCGGATTTGCCTCGTAAAACATTCCAGCGACGTATGGTTTACGGATCCGCATAACTATCAGTACATAATGGTGGAAGAGGTATATTTACCCTATACTACCTTGCTCTCAAATTCTTCAGGCGGAATAGGCAAGTCTTTATCAGGCGATAGTTCTCCTCGTTCCCTTAGCACTTGGCGAGCTAAAAGCCAATATATGAGCGCTAGCGCCTTCCTACCCTTATTATTGGTCGGTATAACTAAGTCTATAAAACTGCAGATGCTGTCAGTATTACAAAGGCCTATGATCGGTATTCCGACGCTCACCGCCTCCATTACTGCTTGGTGATCAGCCTTAGGATCAGAAACTATCAAGAGATCCGGCTCAATATAATTCTCGAATGCCGGATTGGTAAAAGTTCCCGGGAGAAATCTACCCACTATCGGTATACAGCCTGTTAAAGCACAAAACTTCAAAACTGGTTGTTGTCCATACTGTCTAGCCGATACAGCAACCACTTTTCGAGGTTCAAACTGCGCGATAAATTTTGCAGCAACACGTATTCGTTCGTCGGTTTTCCTCACATCTATCAAATAGAGGCCGTCAGGCCTTACACTATATATAAAGCGTTCCATAAAGCGATTCTTCATGTTGGTGCCTATACGTATACCTGCCGCTAAATAGGCTTCAAGCGGCACTAGGAGTTCTGGTTCTTTCTCTTCAACTGCCTCGCCCACGTTTTCACCTCTTAAGCTCAGCGAATAGTTGATACAATTCTCTACTTAAGCTTTTCTACAAAATAGACTCGAAATTTGTTTTTATATAAGCGAAAACTATTTGGAATGTTATCGCGGCGGTGAGCAAAATGACTACAGCTGCCAGAAAGCTAGCCGAGAAGTATAAGCTGTTAATATGGTTTCCCGCTATGAAATTGGTTATCTCGCTCTACATACTCTCCTCTGTACTTGTCATGGTCATATTGCATAAATACAGCATGACGGAGGGAGAAATATACACGTATCTCTTAGTAAATTTCCTAATACCTTTCTCATTCCTCAAAACGGGCAAGATAGTAGATATTCGGAGGAGTTTAGGACCTATTCCCCTATTTAACTTTTTATTAATACTTAGCGCCGTGCTCTCCCAGACTGTTTTTCATAATCCAACTTTTTCTCTATTCCTACCGATTATCATGGGTTTAAGCTACGTGACATGCCGCATTTTTGATGAGAAAGGCTTTGGAACGTTGCTATTGCTGCTCTTCAGTTTGTTACCGGGAATTCTATATAGCCAATTATACCTAGTCACAATGGTAAGTCTCTCATCGATAATAGTATTTGAATTCCTATTGGTATATAATTCGATTCTGGAGAAAAAACTTCTGGGCGATAGGTATAGAAT
>JALURF010000195.1 GCA_027017165.1 Thermofilaceae archaeon | reverse complement strand
GATAGGGAGATGATCGAGAAATGGATGAAAAAGATAAAGTGAGGAAATATATTCGGAACGTGAGAGCCGTTCTTTCCAATATACGCCCTCTAGAAGGAGTGGATGAAAAAGTATCCTATATAGTGGATTTGGCTGAGAAATACTGTCAAGATGCTCAGTACTATCTAGATGAGAGAAACGACGTCTTCACTAGTCTGGCTTGTATAGCGTATAGCGAGGGTTTATTAGATGCTCTCCGCTTTCTCGGCATTTTGGATTTTGAATGGCCTAAAGAAGCACCTAGAGAGAGAAGAGTGCTAGTTGGAGGAGTTTTCGATATACTACACCCTGGGCATGTGTTTCTCTTACAGAAAGCCAGGGAGAAGGGTAGGCTTATAGTAGTAGTCGCGCGCGATGAAAACGTCGAAAAAATGAAAGGTAGGCCTCCGGTGATTCCCGAAAAACAGCGGTTGGCAATGATAAAGAGCATTAGGTATGTCGATGAAGCCTATCTGGGCGAGAGAGAATTTAGTGTGGGCAAGGTGATAGAGAAGTATAAGCCGGATATTATCGTGCTTGGGCCGGATCAGGAGAACATAGCCAGCATCGTAAGAAAGGAAGCTGGGAAATACGGGGTTAAAGTCGAGAAAGTGGCTAATAGAGTTAAAAATTTCCCGTTGACTTCCTCCTCTCAGATAATCAAAAGGGTGTTAGAACTTTTTAATGTTTTAACCCGTTGAGTAGCGCATATGTGAGCCTGCCGTATTGGCTCGGGGAGTTTAACGCCTTTTCTAGTCGACCATAAGACAATGCGTATAGCGGTTCTCAGCGATATTTTATGACCAATACTGACGTATATCGGCTTAGCTCTTTGAGAAGTTTTAACAGCTGCCCCTATAGTTTCGCCGTTATCCAGTACTGGCGCCCACTTCCCCCTCCACTCCCCCACATACCCACAAAGCAGTTTTTTAGCTATCCCTATTGAAGGCTTATCCACGACCAAGCCTAGATGACATGCGAAACCCGCCCTGTAGGGATGTAAGAGGCCGTTGCCGTCGACCATGAGAATGTCGAAACTCGTCTTCAGCTTTTTCAGAGCCGCATAAGCCGGGTAGACTTCTCTAAAAGCCAGCAGCGTCGGAATATAGGGAAAACGGGCATTTACTACAACTGTTGCGCTGTCGACAACTTTGAATTCGGGCATTTTGACTACTACCGCCGAGCCTACGCCTACTCCTCCTCTATACGCTACGTCCACTCCGGCTATTTTCTCTATCCTCTCGGGGAGGACATCGTGCCTAATTATGCGCTCAAAAATTCTCTTCTGGGCGTATCTAGCCTTCTTTACGGAGAAAGCGGTGGGAAGCTCCATCACTATATCACTTGTTTAACGCTTTTAAAAGTTCTCGAGTTTTCCTGGCGTAGAGTATATCGTTTTGAGACGACTCTAGGATATACCTAATCCTATCCACCTTTCTCCGCAATCCCGGTGTTAGAGCGTCCGGAAAGGAGAAACGGGATAGTTCGCTGTATATCTCCTCTATACGAAAGTAGAATTCTTCGGCTTTTTCGATATCGTCCTCTAGTAGAGATTGGACGAGCTCTCTTCTAAACTCTCCGGCCACATCCGCCAGCCCCAGTAAGAAAGCCACATAATCTTCCCTAGGCAGATCTGCCGCGATCTCCAGTTTTCCCGTTTTGATGTATTTGTATAAGAGCAAGGCTTCGTAGTATTCCATGAGAGCTTCCTGAACTATACCACCGTGATACATATCTGGAAAAGTCCTACACTTTACCCGCAACTTCTCAACGAGCGATTTAAGGTTTAGGAAAACATCATCCAAGTTTTCTAATTCTCTTCGATGAATCCTATTTACTACGTCTCTACAACATCTTATTATCTCGCGCGAAGTTTTTATCAGTTCTTCCCTAACCCTATCCTTCTCCTCTAGGTATTCAATAATTTTATCAATGATTTCCTGCATGATACCCTGTAACCGAGAACAAGTATTTAAGTATAGGCTGAAAACGTGGAGGAGAAAGAGAAAAAGAAATGGCTGTGGGTTGGAAAGATAGCTAAGAAAACTTTAGCCAGGGCTATAGATCTAGTACATGAAGACATGCCAGTACTGGAGCTAGCCGAAAAACTCGAAGATTATATAAGGAATTATGCAGCGCCAGCGTTCCCCGTCAATATATCCGTAAACCATGTGGCCGCCCACTACTCTCCAGGTGTAAACGACTCCTCGGTAATTCCGGCTAAATCTATAGTTAAGGTAGACGTGGGCGTCCATAAGGAGGGGTACATCGCTGATGCCGCTATCTCGATAGCATTAACGTCCGAGTACGAGGATCTCCTAAAGGCTTCTTTCGAAGCATTAGTAAACGCTGAGAAGACGCTAAAAGCTGGTGTGAAAACGGGCTTCGTAGGCGCAGTTATAGAGGAAACCATACTCTCGTACGGTTTTAAGCCTATTAAGAACCTTACTGGCCATAAAATTTCCCGTTTTAACCTGCACGCTGGCAAATCCATACCGAACACAAAAACGATATTCAGTAGCAAAGTTGAGGAAGATGAAGTTTACGCGGTAGAGCCCTTCGCCACCGACGGGGCTGGATACGTAGTCGAGCTTAGCGAGGGGTATATATACAGGTTAACCTCGGCTAGGAGGACTGGCGATAAGCAGGTGGATAGGTATCTTAGAGATATGTGGAGGCGGTTTAAAACACTCCCATTCTCTGAGCGATGGGTCGCCCGTTTTATAGGCGAGGAAAAGGCGAAAATAGTCCTTTCTACACTCTTGAAAAAGAAGATAGTAACGGTGTATCCGGTTCTCGTGGAGAAGAAAGGAGGCTTGGTTTCCCAATTTGAGGATACGGTGATCATTACGGAGAAAAACGCCTTAATAACTACGGGCATATCCGAGCTCGTGAAAGAAATATTATAAGAAACCTAGACAGCTTATAATACCCACGGGTGTGGACTATGCGGAGTATAGACGTTGCAGTTGTGGGCGCTGGCCCCGCAGCGCTAATGTTTGCGAGAGTTGTGGCTAGTAAAGGCATTAACGTGGTTATATTCGAAAAAGAGAGAACCTTGGCGGTCAAGCCCTGCGGCGAAGGGATAAGCTCCAGGGTATTAGATACAGCCCAGCTTCCCAGATATACGGAATCTTTCTTCGTCTATCACAAGATTAAAAAGGCTATAATCTATGCCCCGAATAATACTGCAAAAGAGATAGCGGGCGAGGGGAAGACTCTAGGCTACATTATAGATAAGAAGTCTTTCCTACAGGTTATGGCTAATTACGCTGTAGATGCCGGAGCCGAAATACGGATAGGAGAAAGAGTTAGAAAGGTAGAGCGGGTAGATGACGGCTACTTAGTCTACACGGATAAACAAGAGTTTAAATCGCGCGTACTGGTCGGCGCCGACGGGTATTTATCGCTAGTCGCCAGGCAGACTGGGCTTGAAAAGAAGGGGGAAAGAAAGGTTATTCCTTCACTCCAGTACGTAATGGTTAATGTAACGCTTCACGATGATGACGCCACGGAGTTTTATCTAGGCTCACAGGTAGCGCCGCTAGGCTATGCTTGGGTATTCCCCAAGAGCGAGAAAATAGCTAATGTCGGTATCGGAGTGCAGAATGCCCCTGCTAAAGACTACTTGGATAAATTTATTAAAGATCACCCAGAGATGTTTTCTAAGTCTCAAGCCGTGGAGTTTAAGGGCGCGGCCGTTACTATAAGCGGTCAGTTAAAGAACATAGTTAATGATCACTTGTTGCTGATAGGGGAGGCTGCTGGTCAAGTTATCCCATTGACGGGGGGAGGGATACACACATCTATTGCCGGCGGCAAGATAGCTGGAGAAGTTGTCGTAGAGGCTTTTGGTAAAGAAGATTTCTCCCGGCGATTGCTGGAGGAGTATCCCTTAAAGTACAACGAATACTGGGGTAAGAGAATAAAGGATAGTTTAAAAGCTCTGAAAGTCATCGAAGGATTAAGCGATGATGATCTAAACCTGTTAGCCGAAGTACTGGACTCTAGGGATATACTGGACTTAGCTAATGGAGAAAATGTTAGAAGGGTTGCTTTAAAACTTTTAAAACACCCGATTTTAAGCGTTAAAGTCGCTAAAGCGCTGCTATCCTAGCTACTCCAATCTCTCAATATCTACGCCTAATTTTTTCAATTTGCCCTTCAGAGTTTTCAGCTCATGTTCCATCTTTAATGCTTCCTCCTCTATAGATGGACGCCTGACCCGTTTAGTCTTAATCGTCAATCTACAAGTTCCATCAGGCAGTAGAGCGTGCTTAGAACAGAAAGCAAACTGGCATTTATACCCTATACACTCATCGCCAGTCCACGAGCAGAAAGCTATTAGATCAATTCCGCGTCTACGTATGCTTAACGCTCTCTTAGTACAGACAAAAGCTCTAAAAGGACAAATAGGAGTACATTTAGATGCCATTAGAGCTCCCCACTATTATAACTCCGGCATGGACGTCGCATAACTATCCAAGTAAGGGGTATATATTTCTTATTGAACGCACATCGCCAAGATATCTCTCATAATTAGAGCTACGTATAAATAGACTATAACTAAATAAAATTTGGGGGCTGACATGCCAGTGAGGAGAGTAGAATCAGGTATTCCGGGTTTAGATAAGATACTTCACGGAGGCATCCCCTACCGGAACGTAGTGCTATTATCTGGAGGACCTGGTACTGGAAAGACGATATTCGGGCAACAGTACCTCTATTATGGATTGAAACGGGGCGAGAGCGGCGTTTTAGTAGCTTTGGAAGAGCATCCCGTACAGATCAGGATAAATATGTCTCAGTTTGGATGGGATATCAGACAGTACGAGGAACAGGGGAAATTCGCTATAGTAGACGCCTTTACTGGAGGTATAGGAGAAGCCGCGAAGAGGGAAAGGTACGTCGTTAGATCTATAGATGATGTGCCCAGCTTTATAGACGTGGTCAGGGAAGCTATAAGAGATTTAGCGGCGGAGCGCGTAGTCATAGATTCTGTAACCACGCTGTACATGACTAAGCCCGCTACTGCCAGAGCCGTCGTAATGAACTTAAAGAGAGTCTTGGCGGGTTTAGGTTGCACATCAATTCTCGTCTCCCAGATAAGCGTTGGGGAGAGGGGGTTCGGCGGACCCGGCGTCGAACACGCGGCGGATGGTATAATAAGACTTGATTTAGACGAGGTTGAGGGAGAGCTTAGAAGAAGTTTAATAGTTTGGAAGATGAGGGGGACGAGCCACAGCATGAGGAGACACCCATTTGAGATAACTAATAAAGGTCTTGTAGTCTACCCAGATAAAGTACTTAAGATTTCGAGAGGCATATATAGGGAGGAGAGGGTGATCTAAATGGAGGAAATTCCGCTAAAACCCCTGTCTAGAAGCGATATACACAAACTGGAGAGCGCCCTTATAGTAGCCACTCTTCTGAGGAGAGATGTTTTAGAGAAAATTAGAGAAAGTACCGAAAGGATTACATGGATAGATTCTCTAGCAGTAGCAGCCGCTGCCTTAGCGCGGTCGAAAGCTGGCATGAGCGCTGCCAGTATAGCGGATGACATAGGTAGGAGCGAGGCCACTATAAGGAGACATTTAGCTGGCAAAACCGAGGCCGGGAAGCTGGTTTTAGAAACCTATAATAAGTTCATTAGAGAAGGAGTCAGAATAGAGTTGCCGGAAACTTTAGCCTCAGAATGTGAGGAACTCCGCGAAGCGCTAGAGGAGGAAAAGAAAAAGAGAAAAGAACTTGAAGAGAAAATAAAAGAGATAAAGAAAAAGCTGGAAGATTTAATAAGCACTATTTAACTAGGAGCTTGAAATGTTATCCGGAAAGGAGATTTTAAAACTTATAAAAGAGAAAAAGCTGTTAATAGATCCATTTGACGAAAACATCGTTAGGGAGAATGGCGTCGATCTGAGGATAGGAGATGAAGTAGCGGTACTGCTCAATAATCCCAGCCCTTTGGACCCTGATAAGATAAAAGAACTGGATTTAAGAGAATATTTTAAAGTTTTAAAAATTGACGACAGTTTTATACTTCAACCATACATGAAGGTCTTAGTCACCACTCTCGAATACATAAAAATGCCAGATAACGTAGGTGGCCTCGTAGAGCTGCGCAGTACTTTTGCAAGGCTTGGACTATCTATACCTCCTACTGTTATAGATGCCGGGTTTGAAGGTCAGATAACTTTAGAGGTTCATGGCGGCGCTTTCCCGGTCATCCTTAAGAAGGGTATGCGCTTTGCCCATGTAGTCTTTATGGAAGTGAAAGGCGAGCCTGTCCCCTACAGGGGCAGATACCAGAGACAGAAGGGAGTTACCCTGCCTAGGTAAGCTTTAATGTCTTCAACGATTGGAACACACTTACTAGAGGTTTTATACGATCTTTACCCCGACTTAAAGAATAGAATTTGGTCAAAGAAAATAAGAGATCCTTTTAAGCTTCTTGTGATTACAGTTCTCTCTCAAGTCACATCTTATAGAAATTTAATGCTAGCAGTGGAGAATTTGGAGAGATCAATAGGGATATCGCCCGAGAAATTGGCTCGAGCCCCTTTGGAAGATATTGAGCGAGCGATAAGACCAGCTGGACTCTATAGACAAAGAGCTCGAAAAATTAAATCTATATCTCGAATAGTACTCGAGAAGTATGGGGGAGACTTATCCTTTATCAAAAATTTAGATGTTGAGCACGCGCGAAAAATGCTCCTCTCGCTTCCAGGCGTGGGAGAGAAAACCGCGGACGTGGTGTTGCTGTTTTCATTCGGTAAAGAGGTCATGCCCGTTGATACTCACATAAGGAGAATTAGTCGGAGATTGGGATTAGTCGATGAAAAATCTAGTTATGGAGAGATTAGGAGAACTCTAGAGCGGATATTTCCTCCCGACGCTTTAGCCTTTGCACACGTTGCCCTGATAGAGTTTGGGCGCAGTATATGCCGCGCGAGAAAACCCCTCTGCGGTTCGTGTCCTTTAGGAAAATTTTGTCCAAAGATAGGTGTCAGCGACCAGAAACTCGATCACGCTTCACACGGGGAGTTCATTCATCATTCGAGTATATCTCGGAGATGAGGAGTTTAAATATCTGACGCTGTTCAAACGGTAAGGGAACGCTTATAAACGTTATTGAATTACCGATTCTGGGTGGTTGTGTGGAATACGAAATCCCCGTATCGGCGGGTATACCTAGGAGGATAACCCTGGGCATTATTGGCGGGTTTATACTACTCGTCGTAGTAGTCGTCGCCGCCTTTACCATGGTGGCTACCGTGAAATTCGGCTATGTGGGAATAATATTGGATCCCGTTACTGGCAATATATGGAGTGTAGGCGAAGGCCCAAAATACGTTTTAAAACTTCCCTGGCAGATACTGGAGCAGATATACGTTGGTCAAGAAACCCTCGACATGTGGTCCAGCGGCGGGCGGACTGGGGAATATCCAGCAATTAACGCTTTCACCAGCGATGGTTTACAAGCTAGAGTTGATATTACGATACAATACCACATAGACCCCGCGTATGCGGTTGAAATTTTCAAGAGATATCCTAGGATGGATTGGGAAGATAGGACTCTAGCC
>JALURF010000194.1 GCA_027017165.1 Thermofilaceae archaeon | reverse complement strand
TTATTTAAGTGTATGAGGCACGTAAAAACAGCCTTTATTCTAGGCTTAATCCTTGTAACGTTATTGATGCCAGCCTTTAGCGTTGTCGTTCAGGCTGAGCCCGAGGACAAGCTGGTGCTGATAGGTCCTGTCTACACTCAGGAAGCCGAAGCCGTTATACGAGGATTTAAAGAGTATTACAAAAGGACGTATGGGAAAGATATAGAAGTTACATATTTGAAACCTGGTGGATGGCCTGTATGTGTTGATAAAGTTAGAGCTTGGGGAGGAAAACCTGAGGCCGACGTCTTCTTTGGCGGCGGTCCACCAGCCTATGAAGCATTGAAGGCAGAAGGGCTTTTAGAGAAATATGTTCCTAAATCTGCGGATAATCTTCCCGAGAAAGCATTTGGCACATATATTAAAGATCCGGAAGGGTATTGGTACGCTTTCTCTCTGTGGTTCGTTTCGAATATCTATAATGCAAAGGTTTTGAAGAAACTTAAGCTAGATCCTCCGAAAACCTGGGATGATCTATTAAAAAAGGAGTATAGAGGATACATCGTACACACGTTGCCTTACGCCTCAGGCACTATGCACGAGACTGTTGAAATATTGCTCCAGACTAGGGGTTGGAATGCAACGTGGGCTTATTTCAGACGCTTAGCAGTTAATCTGGCCAGATTCTCAACAGGGAGCACAGATACCCTTTTAATCGTGGAGAGAGGAGAAGCCCCCATAGGTGTAGCTCAGCCTCAGATGAACGCGATGATGGCACAGGCAGACGGATACCCGGTGGTATGTATAATCCCCGAAGTGACCTTGCTTGTAGCGGAGGGAGTTGCATTACTCAAAAACGCTCCGCATCCGGAAGCGGCAAAGATTTTCATGGACTGGATTCTAACCGAGGAAGGTCAGAAATACGTGTTAGAGGGCGGTTATTTCCCAGCTATTAAAGACTTTTACTTCTCGAAGTATGAAGATGAAATACCCATGGCTAAATACGCGAAAGCCGCTATAGGCGTAGACAACTTCTATGAAATAAAGGGTGTTACAGCAATACCATATGATATAAAATTAGCTGGAGAACGTTGGGATTTAGTAAATGAATACTTTGAAAAAGAAATCTATCGAAAATGGGATGAGCTTAAGGCTACGTGGCTTTTAATAGAGGAAGTTCAGGGCGAACTTGATGTATTAAAAGCTAAAGGAGTAGACGTATCGGAGGCCGAGAAAAAGTTAGAAGAGGCAATAGTGCTTTTTGATTCCGGAAAACTTGCCGAGGCTAGGCTCTTAGCTCTTGAAGCGAGAACTCCAACTCCTGCCGCCCCTCCGACCACCGAGAGGCCTCCTTACGAACTCTACACTGGAATCATAGTAGCTATTGCCGTGGTTATTGCAGCTGTGTTATACTATAAGGCTAAAACCACTAAATAATCCAAGTTTAATTTTTTCTTATGTTCCTATTTCCCATGACTTGAGATATTCTTTTTGTTCTTTTGTCAGTTTTTCTATTTTTATTCCAAGCGTTTCCAGTTTCAGCTTCGCTATTCTCCTGTCTATCGATATGGGTAGCCTATAGACTTTCTTCCTCAACTTGTTCCCGTTCTTCATGAGATATAGAAGGGCCATCGCCTGGTTTGCAAAGCTCATATCCATAACTTCTGAAGGATGCCCTTCAGCGGCGGCTAAGTTTACTAACCGCCCCTCGCATAACAAGTATACTCTTCTTCCGTTCTTAAGCGTGTACTCTACAACGTTTTCTCTAATTTTCCTTTTACTTCTCGATATTTTCTCCAAGTCTTCCAAGTCTATTTCCACGTTGAAGTGTCCGGCGTTGGCTAGTATCGCGCCGTCTTTCATCCTCAGAAAGTGTTCCTCTCTTACTACTGACGTGTTTCCAGTTGCGGTGATGAATATGTCGCCTATTCTTGCTGCGCGGCGCATATCCGCTACGTAGAACCCGTCGTAGACTGCTTCTAGAGCTCTTATAGGGTCTACCTCTACCACTACTACTTTTGCTCCTAATCCTCTAGCTCTGGTGGCTATCCCCCTGCCGACCCAGCCGTATCCGGCTACGACCACCGTTTTTCCGGCAATAAGTATATTTGTCGCCCTCATGATACCGTCTAAAGCGCTCTGCCCAGTTCCATACCTGTTATCGAAGAGATATTTCGTATAGCTATCGTTTACCGCTATTATAGGGTATAGTAACCTGCCCTGAGCTTCTAAAGCTTTAAGTCTGATAACTCCAGTCGTCGTTTCTTCAGTTCCTCCTATAATTTTCTCAACTAGATTCTTCCTGGAACCAGCTATGGAAGAAACAATGTCTAATTCCTCGCTTCTCCCCTCATAATATAGCCCGTGAATGCAAGCGGTTAAATCCGCGCCATCATCCATAGTGAGGTCGGGAGCCGCTTTGATTACGTGGGCTATTGATTCATAGTAATCTTTTTTGCTCATACCCCTCCACGCGAAAACGTGTATGCCCCTCTCGGCTAGAGCCGCCGCTACGTCATCTTGAGTTGAGAGAGGGTTAGAGGCAGCTAAATAAACTTCGGCGCCAGCCCTTTTTAACACAGATGCTAAAACCGCCGTTTCTTTTGTCACGTGTAGACAAGCGCCTACTGTGATGTTTTCAAATACTTTTCGTTTCTCAAGTTTCCGACCTAGTAGAGAGAGAACTGGCATGTGCTTCTCTGCCCAATATATTTTATTCTCTCCCTTTTCGGCCAGTGCTAAATCCTTGACTTTAAACTCTGGCATGGATTTCACGTGATGTTTAACACTACAATAAAATATTAGTGTGTTGATTTTAGAATGCTAAAGAATTGCCTCATCCATGTATTTATGGCAGTTACAGCTTCTGGTCTCGGGTATTCTGGGTATTAACTCGTAGAGAAGTTTTTTTGCTTTCTCCACGTTTTCGGCCATCACTTTAGCGACCTCGTGAGCCGTCACAGGTCTTTCTGCCCATACGTCATAATCGGTAACCATGGCTATCGTTAAATAACACATCCTCGCCTCTCGCGCTAAATTGATCTCCGGTACTAGAGTCATTCCTATTATATCCGCGCCCCACATCCTCCACAACCTGGACTCCGCTCTAGTCGAGAAGCGGGGTCCCTCTATACATATGTAAGTTCCCTTCTCGTGTAGAGCTATCCCCAATTCTTTCGCAACATTCGCGCATAAACTCCTTAACTCAGGGCAGAAGGGATCCGCCATAGAGACGTGGGCTACTTGTCCTCCATCGTAGAAGGTGTATTCCCGTTTTTTAGTCATATCTATAAACTGGTCGGGGCACAGGAAATCGCCGGGCTTGTAATCCTCTCTTAAACTCCCAACAGCGGAGACCGCTACTACTCTTTTTACTCCAAGTTCTTTAAATGCCCAGATATTAGCTCTGTAATTCACCTTGTGCGGAGGGATGCTGTGTTTCGGTCCGTGTCTAGCCAGGAACGCAACTTTTCTACCTCTTAGAATACCGACGGTTATGAAATCTGAGGGCTTTCCGTAGGGAGTGTAGACTTTTACTCTTTTGGCGTTTTCTATAAATGCCGCGTCGTAGAGGCCTGATCCCCCTATAATGCCTATTTCAGCTTCGGGCATTTTTCCACCATGCCTAAAATAGGTAATCGAGGATTTTTAGCTTTCGTCTACAGTAGGGAAACAGCGTCGATGTCGTATTCGTTTTTTAGGAAATCCGCTAGAAATTTGGAAAAGCCGTAGACTGTGTATACTTTCTCTGGCGCACATCGAAGTACGTATTGAATTATTTGTTTAAAATCGGCATGACTTGAGAGAGGAACATGATTTCTCTTACTCACCCCCGCCGCCCACCCAGTACAGACTATACTTTTAGAAGATTCCTTTTCAATGATCTTTTCTGTTAAAGGCATTATTGCCGGTCCTTCGCCAGGCACTCTTCCCCTCTGTGCTACTTTATAAACTCCTAATTCCTCCCCGTATATCTCGTAGACCTTGTTTATTTTCGCTATATATGGGTGAACTAGAGGATAAGCCCCTATTTTAGAGAATGCTATGAGTGCGGTGAGCTCTTGAGCTGTCCCCATGCTACGCCCAAAAATAAATGTATCCTTTGAGACGGATTTTTTGATAAGCTCTAGTACCTGCCTATACACCTTGGTCCTTTGAGGGAACGTGTATCGAGGATGTCCATACGTCGCCTCTGTTATGAGAATGTCTGCTTTCACTATTTTGGCCGGTTTTAAAATTATTCTTGCTTGTAGGTTAAAATCTCCAGTATAGACTATGCTGTTGTTCCCTATGGTGATCTCGGTTTGAATACTCCCGAGTACATGTCCGGCCTCGTGTATACTAAAATCGAAATTGTTTATGCTCAGCTGATCTCCCGGAGTTACCTCTATCACGTTTTTTAGCGTTTTCTGCTCGTCAATTAGATAACGCGTTGCTTGGCTCATGATTTTAGGAATTTCGGGGAAGCCTCTAAGCACTCTAAGATTATAATGATCGCTATGAGCATGAGATACTATTATTATATCTGGTTTAAAGGAAGGAAAGCTCCGGGGATCTAGAAGAATACTTTTTGATTTTTCGCGAATTACTATTCCACCATCGTAGTATATCTCCATATTTGCCTTCCCCGAAACCCCACCGCGTCGTACGACTCGGCTGTCCGTAAATCGCGGGATAGTTCTCTACAAATACGTTAATAAACCGTTCGGCGTCTCTCGGCGCGGTACTGTTATAAAACTCGGAAATCGATACCATAAAGCTTAAAACAATGTAGATATAGATAGAAAACGGGCCCGTCGTCTAGCGGTAAGGCTGAATAGCCCCGTAGGGATATCGCCCTCACGTTCGGGTAGGAGATGGGAAAGGCGGGGGATAACTTATCGGATAAGGTTACCCGAATCCCGGGTTCAAATCCCGGCGGGCCCACTCCCCCCCCCCCGCTCGGGGGCTTTATGATTTAAAAATTTTAGCTACTGTACAGCCAATGTATGCACTGTATAGAATGCGGCGGAAAACTAATACTGAATAGCGAAGGAGAACTCGTATGCCAGTCTTGTGGTTTAATTCATCTGGAAAATAAACTACGTAAAGAATCCTATTTTATACCTGACGGGATACCATCTCAAGGCTATATTCCGGCGCCGTTGGAAATGGGGACATTCCTACCCTATAGAGTGGATGAATGTTCTATCAGAGCTTCTTCAAGGATAAATAGTAAGATCAGGAGATTAAGTAGATTAAATCTCTACTCAAAAGCGAGTGGGGATAGGTCGATGCACTATAGGGTTTATAAGACTCTTTTCAACGTGACTCAAAAAATTGGTTTACCTAAGCACGTCGCGGAATATGCCTATATTTTATATTTAAAATCATTAAAAACTGCTAAGAGAAACTTAAATGGCAAACTTAACCATTACAGATTTTCGGCTGCTTGTTTGATAGCTGCGTCGAGAAAGCAGGGATTTAGTGTGCGGATCGATGATATTTTAAAGCTCTACCGGGGGTTAGGTCATCGGGTAACAAAGTCTAATTTACTGGAAGCGATATCTCTTCTTCAAAAATATCGATTGTATGAAAAAGCAAGTGTTGCGGATAGGGTTGAGAAAATTATACCAGTTATCGCAAAGAAGATATTCTCAGATAGAAGGGTTAAAGAGAAAATCGGAGAAAGAAATGTGTATTTATTAGAGAGAAAAGTATGTCATCAAGCTATCTTACTGTTGCATAGAATTGATCAACGCAGATTGCAAGGTAAAAACCCTTATATTCTGGCTCTCGCGCTCTTCTATATTAGCTTCGCGGCAATATGTAAAAGAAGAATTATAAGCCAGGGGTATATTTCTAGAAAGTTTGGATATTCTCTCAGCGCTTTAAGAAACAATATAAAGCACCTGTATACGGTTATAGGAGGAAACTCTTACAGTTAGGAGATATGATAGAGATTTACGTTAAAAATGTGTCAGGAAGGTATAAGCGAATTGGATTTTTAAACTTTAATAAAATGGTAGATGATGACATTCTATTAAGTGAATTGGTTAGAATTTTCTCGATAAAACCCTCCTCTCTCGAAGCTACTAAGTCGTTGATACTCCACAATATGGGAAAATACGCATTACTTGATAAGCGGACTATCCACAGCGTGCTCATGCCTTTAGCTAAAGCTGTCTATAATATTAGGAAACGATCGGTGTTCAACGATAAATCGTATGACTTGTTAGAAGAGCTTCTTGACGGATATCTAGATTTGGAAAAAATTAGAGAATGGAATTCTCAATTAGAGATTAAGGTTTTAAGTCTGGGAGCTACATATACCGAAAATCCAGTCATAGACTTGAAAAGTCCAAGCCAGCTCTCTGTCGAAAAGAACTACGAAGTCCTCTGCTACGATATAGATATAGCAGAGCGCGGGCCGTCCGAAGCAATTTATAGAGTACGCCTTTTCTCAGATAATGCCGGCGTTAGGCTCTCCTACGGTCCTTTAGGTAGGATTTTGGTCATGTATGACAAAAAGTATTTTCTTAGAAAAATTTCTACAGCGTTGTTCGATGAAATTATGGATCACAGACTTACCATATTTTATGATATAGCGCGGAGATTCTGTCCGGATGTTTTATCAGGACTCACGAGAACGGAATATAAAAAGCTGGCTTATCTTTCTTTCTTCAGCTCGCTTAAAGTGACTCGTATAATGCCCTTTCTCATAGATGATAAAGTTCAGGAATTCTACCAAGATGCCCCCTCCACTAGAATATACCTAGATCATGAAGATTATGGAAGGTGTATATCCAATATAGCGCTATCATTCCAAGAGTTAAACTCCTTTCTAACTCATATCAAGATCGACACCGGCAGCTTTATCTCATTTTTGTCTCCCTCGTTAAAAACGGATTACAGGACCGCTTTGTTCAAGGTAAGAGTCTCTATCGACATGCCCCCACTTACTGTAGACGGCATAGCACTTGACGTCAGGAAATACGGGAAAAAGCCTCTATCTCTAATTGAAATAGTGGATCGTGGCACGTTAACGGCCGACGCGGCGGCTTTCATCCTCGTCGCGGCTATCTTTAGGTCTAACATCCTTATATGCGGAGAACCTGGAAGCGGGAAAACTACGTTGTTAAACGCGTTGGATATGCTGCTTCCGCGTACATTCAGGAAGGTATACGTTGAAGACGTAGTAGAATCCGTTAATCAGCTTGAGAATGGTAGACATCAACTACGGCTTAAAGTAAGTGCCCTCGAAGAATCGGATAGACAGCGTTCTAGTAAGGCTGTAGAGATTATAAAAATGTTACATAGAAAACCCGATTATTTGATTTTGGGAGAGTTACAAAGTGAGGATCATGTGAAAGCCGCTTTTCACGCAATGAACGCAGGCTTACGGTGTATTCAAACTACACATGCCCACAGCTTAGAGCAGTTGGTATATAGGTATATTGATGTTTTTTCGATACCATCAAGGCTTTTGTTAAGCTTGGATTTGATAATATTTATGAAAAGAGATTTTTATCGTAAAGATAAGAAAGAAGTAGTCTCTATATTAGAGAAAAATGATCACGGGGACGCCTCAGACCCTCTAAATATCTTTAGACCTGTGTTTTCCAGACAATTTAGCGGTTTGCTGAAAAGAGTTTTATCATTTGAGAAATCTAATCT
>JALURF010000193.1 GCA_027017165.1 Thermofilaceae archaeon | reverse complement strand
CTCTCGCCGCCGCATATAAAGACTGTTGATGATTACCTACGCAAGAAAACAATAAAAGAAGCGTTTAAACTATATAGAGGCAAGATATTTAGCGTGGCGCCTGCCATAGCTTCAATTCTACTACTAGAAAATGAGATATTAAACCTTATAGAGATAGCCTATGGTATTGAAAGAAAAGTAAAACCAGAGGTTATTCTACGAACTCTAATCTTATAAAACTGAATTATTCTTCTCATATAGAGCAGGAATGAAATTGCAATATACATCATTCGGTTTTCCAATAATCGAATTAGAAAATAATGAAACAGCGGTTATATTCTCCGATACCCATCTTGGAATACCCTCAAATGGAAAAGTGCAGTGTAACTTAAATCACCTGTATTCATTTCTAGAATCGCTCCGAAAAAATAAACTGAAAGATGTCGGAAATCCCTCTCTCTTTGTCCTATTAGGCGATATTTTAGATTTCTGGCAGGGAAACGTAAACACTATACTCTCAGATTTTTATGGTATAGCCAAAGTACTTCTATCGCTGGATGCGTTAAAACTCTATATAGCCGGAAACCACGACCGTATAATAGGTCACATACTTCTTAGAGATGTAGAAGGTAAAGAAGATTTCATCATAGCCCCCGAAATGGCTATTGTAGAGAGTGGAGGTAAACGTTATGTTCTAATTCACGGGCATCAATTCGATAGCCTATTCGTTAAACTTGGAGGATTATGGAAACTGGAGTCTTATATATACTCATTAGCGGAGGGTTTCATGTCGCTACCCGGCAGGACTGAATGGTATATGGCTGGATTATCCGCTCTATCAGGACTATTACTATTGGTTTACGGTGAAGTTTTAAAGGGATTGCCCGCCTTTATTAAGCCTTTCATTTATATGGCCCCACCTCTTCTAATGCTCCCCCTGCTCATAATGACTATTAGGAAAGTTCAAGATGAACTATGGTATCTATTTATTCTACCTCTTTCTCAAAGCCTAAACTTATACAAACCTAAATATCGCACTCCACACGAATTGATTAAAAAGGGAAATATAATAGACTGGCTTAAGGTAAATAGAGATATAATCGGAGAAGTAGACGGAGTAATATTTGGGCACACCCATATTCCGGGTATAGTAAAAAGTAGTAATTTAATCGTTGCTAATACGGGTTCATGGATAAATGAAAAATATCGAGAATTATTAAATAATACCTTTATCTGCTTAAAAAACGGAAAAATAAAACTGTATAGATACAGTGAGGGGGGCTACAAACTTCTAGCGGAGGCTTAACCCGCGCAGTAAACTATAATATTCTTAGCATTATCATAATATGGGTGATATTTTGAAGTCGAAATTCGAGTATAGAGGATTAAGTATAGAGCATCTTTCTCATGCAGCTTTTAAAATCACTGATGGAAAAATAGTAGTCTATATAGATCCTTTTGAGGTTAAGGAAAAACGAGGAGACGCTGATATAATTGTGTGTACTCATGACCACTACGATCACTGTAGTCTGGAAGATATCGAAAAATTGGCAAAAGCGGACACAGTTATAGTAGCGGCGGTTAATTGTAGAAGTAAACTAGCGGGAACACCTTTTGAAAAAAGATTTATAGCTCCGGGGGAAAAAGTCGAAGTACTAGGAGTCTTGATAGAAGCAGTACCAGCCTATAATATAGGCAAGAGATTCCACCCGAAAAACTATCAAGGAATAGGAGTAATTTTAACGATTGGAGAAATAAGGATATACCATGCCGGAGATACAGATTTTATACCTGAAATGGAGAAACTCGAAAATATAGATATAGCCTTACTCCCAGTAAGCGGCACGTACGTAATGGATTGGAAAGAAGCAGTCAAAGCGGCGGAGGCTATAAAGCCTAAGGTGGCTATACCCATGCACTACGGTTCTATTGTAGGAAGTTTAAAAGATGCCGAACACTTTAAGGAACAAGTTTCAAAAATCTGTGAAGTAGTCATAATCTAAGCTTCTTTAATCTTATTTCCCCTATACTTCTACTCCTAGAGAAATAGAATAAACCAGTATACTCTGCCCTATATACAAGCGTTTTAACCGAAAAACTTATATATAACATTTAAAAATATTTCCCGACCGTTAAATATAAAAATCTTTTCATCGAGGTGGAAATCTTGGAAGAATTTGAGGAAACATACCATAAATGTCCAATCTGCGGAGGTACTAAACTAATTTACGACCCAACCAGAGGAGAGATTATCTGCGCGGAGTGCGGCTACGTAATTAGAGAAAGAGAGATAGATAGAGGACCCGAATGGAGAGCGTTCACGCCCGAGGAAAGAGAAAAGAGGAGTAGAGTGGGAGCACCCATAACACGCTTAACGCCTGACAGTCTTTCAACTGATATAGATTGGCGTAGCAAAGACGCCGCTGGAAGAGAAATAGGTTTGAAAAAGAAGATTGAGATGCTGAGGCTTCGAAAATGGCATATAAGGGCTAGAGTACAATCCTCAATTGAGAGAAATTTAAGCCAGGCATCTATAGAATTAGAAAGGCTAGGCTCCCAACTTGGACTACCACAATACGCTATGGATCGGGCACTTGAGATTTATAAGAAAGCTCTTGAAACCGGATTGGTAAGAGGGAGATCTATAGAATCGGTGATGGCTGCAGCCGTTTACGCCGCTTGTAGAGAAAAGAAAATACCAAGAACTTTAGATGAAATAGCTAAATACACTAGAGCTGGTAGAAAAGACGTAGCTAGATGCTATAGGCTACTAGTTAGAGAAACTCAAGTTAAAGTCCCTCTGCCGAGCCCGATTGACTTCGCTCCCCGTATAGGAGAACTGCTCAAACTGAGTACTCAGACTATTAAAAAGGCCATAGAGATTCTGAAAAAAGCCCAAGAAATGGGATTGACTGCCGGAAAAGATCCAGCGGGGCTCGCCGCAGCCGCTATATATATAGCTGCTCTGTTATCTGGAGAAGTCAGAACTCAGAAAGAAGTGGCTAGAGCCGCTCAAGTGACGGAAGTAACCGTGAGGAATAGGTATAAAGAATTAGCTAAAAAACTAAAGATTAAACTGCCCATTCGCTAAAACTCATTGATTTCTTCTATAGAAAAGTATTGCGGCATCACCAAATCTGCTCCTAACGTACGGCCCGAAATCTTAGGTATAGGCGGCATATTTCTCTTATGCGAAGTCTTGGATACCCTCTCTAAGATAGCTTTAACCTTCCATTCCTCCACTCCAGTAACCTGAGGAATTTTACTTGCTTCGATTTTCCTATCAAAAAACGAGTATAACACCAAGTCTACCTCGCTATAGCTCATACCTAGCTCTCCTTCAGCCGTTTGACCGGGCCATAAAGCCGGGCTACTCGGTTTTTCAGCGATTTCTCTCGGAACGCCTAAGTGTAAAGCTAATTGCCTAACCTGTGTCTTATATAGATCGCCTATAGGTAGTATATCGACGCCGCCATCTCCGTATTTCGTAAAGTATCCTATAAGAAGCTCGCTTTTATCCCCAGTTCCCACTACTATCGCATTATTCGTGTTCGCATAGTAGTACAATAACGTCATTCTAATGCGCGCCCTTAAATTGCCTAGTGCAATTCTATTATTCGCTTGAAAGAATGGAACATTTTCCCTATAGCCTTCCAGTATACCAGCGATATCTACTCGATACTTTTTTACTCCCAGAATTTCGGCAATTCTTATAGCGTCTTCCAAGTCCCGCGGAGGCGTAACCTTACTATCGGGCATTATCAGTGCCGTAACTTTATTGCTGCCTAATGCCCTAACAGTTAGAAAAGCTGTTACTGTCGAGTCTACTCCTCCACTAACCCCTACGACTGCCCTGTTTACGCCAATTTTTTCAAAATAATCTCTTATAAATTCGATTATCCTCTTCTCCACAAAGTCGTAGTCGAGTTTTAAATCCTCTAGCGTTATCTTCATGCTCCTACCTGAATTCTATATTCTCAGACTTGGTTAAAATCCCCTTATACAGAAAGTAGATCTGCCTATAAGCGGCATATCTATCAAAATCCGTTAGCGCAGAGATACAGTCGATGGGTACAATTATTTTGTAGCCTAGTAAAGCGGCCGTGCCAGCGGTATGAAGAACGCAAATATTAGCGACTGTACCCGTGATCACCAACGTATCTACTTTATATATCCTCAGTAGATGATCTAGAGGAGTTCCAAAGAAAGCGTCGTATCTCAGTTTATGTATAGTTATCTCGTTTTCTTCAGGTTTTAGTTCTTCTACTATTTCGGCGCCCCAAGTCCCACCGACGGCGTGTTCACCCCAGATACCAAACTCGATATCCTCCTTTCGGTGCCAATCTTGAGTGTAGATCACCAAAACGCCCGCCTTTCTAGCTTTTTCCAAGAGTTTTCTGATAGCGGGAATGGTTTCTCTAGCTTCAGGAACGAAAAGCTTGCCATCAGGATGTGCGAAGTCATTTTGCATATCAACTATAATCAATGCAGTAGTCTTAGAGTCTAAAACTGTTTTTTCCTCCGATATTTTATACTCGGGGACTTCTACCGCGACCATAAGGATCGGTAAATATTTTAGGATAAGCCTATATACGTTTAACCGCGTTATAGTTTGAAATAAGTAGCATTATCTTCGAGTTTAAAATTTTTATGGAAGAGACAGTTAATATTCTTGGCGATAAAATGGTCAAAATAGTCAAAGTTGACGGTTCAGTAGAGGAATTCGATAAAGAGAAGATTGTAAAGAGCTGCGTTAATGCAGGAGCCCCGGAGGAGGTCGCCAGAGAGATAGCGGATAAAGTTGAAAAACAGGTAAAAGAGGGCATGAAAACGACGCAGATAAGGAGAATGGTATTAAAATCGTTGCGAGAGAAAAACCCGGAATGGGCGGAGAACTGGGAGTTCTACGACCGTATAGTTAAGGGAAGGGTAACATTTGAGAACGGCAAGTTCGTAGTAGTCAAAAAGGGAAACCTATACTTAGGTAGGGAAGTCCGAGATATAGGAGAAAAAGGGCTTAGCAGCTTCGAAGAAGTAAAAGCCATACTTAGAGAATTAGAGGAAGATCTGGAAATGGGAATCCCCAGGCGAACTATACACAATAGGACATACGTACTCTACATGGCCGTCTTAAAGACTAGGAAGATGTCAGTCGAGGATAAAAAGAAATCCATAAAAGCTATAAATGAGTTCCGTAAGAAGCTTGGGTGGAAGCCTTTCATACCTAAAAAACCGCTGAAATAGCTCCCCCTGGAGGGAGCGAATTGTCAAAAACTCTTAAAGCGGCTCTGATAGGCGAGGCTCTACTAGCCAACATATACCTGCCCCTCACCAACGGAATATTTCTAGTCTACATAGCATCACTGGGCTACGATATCGAATCCATGTCTCACATAATCGCAGCTTCCTCACTTCCAGCCGTGTTGATAGGGCTGATATCCTACAAACGCCCTAATCTCTTTAAAAAAGAAAACATCAAAAAACGCTTTCTAACAGTCCACGCCGGAGAGAGGCTGTTATGGCTTTTAGCACCTTTTTTGAAAAACTTAGAACATCTACTCTTGCTCTATACCCTCAAAAACTTCTTTTCCTCCTTAATATCCCTACAGTTAAACCAGCTGATCTATGGTAGCTTCGGAGAGGAGGATGTAAGAGATGTAACCGCTAAAAGAAGCTCGGCAGCATCAGCATCAAGCATATTAGGATACTTCTTAGCCACGACTTTTCTATCGATGGGAGATAAAGGATTTACTTATTCCTTTATCTATGGTTCTCTAATAGGCCTGGCTTCTACGGCACTTATGGCTTTCCCCGAACTTAAAATAAAAAGCGGAACAGAACCAGTGCATATAAGAGAAGTGGAGAAAATATACACAGTATCGCTATACCAGGTTTTCTATATAGCGTCGGCAAATCTTTTAAGCGTATTCTGGGTCTATGTGTTAATCTCAAAGCTAGGCCTACCAGCTTACTGGGCTACAACGGTAGGTCTTGTGGGAACAGCTACCAGCATAGTTTCTTCTCTTCTCTGGGGCAGGCTGTCGTTTAAATATTATAAGATATCGCTGGCCTTCGACTCTATAACTCCCATATTGATCTTCATTACAGGAAATCCTTTCGCACACCTAGGCTTATCTTCCTACAACTCCCTATTCAGCACAGGATCCGGCTTCTTAGGAGGCTTTCTCTATGCTAGGTATCTAGGAAACTTAGGACCCTCTCGCGCAGCCTTCCTGTTAATATCTCTAAGCGGTCTAGGACAGTTACTAGCAGCCCTCTTGGGGAGTTTCGTAAAAGAGGATTATATGCTTTTAGCCTTGAGCGTGATACTGTTTAAATTCTCCGCGCTAGTAATAGCCTATTTCGCGATACCAGAGGTAGCTATAGTCCCCGGACATATGGCTAGAGGATACGCGGGCACGTTGTTTCAGGTAAGTGTATCTGGTTATAGATTAACCCTTGAGATATCTTGGGAAGCAGTCTTAATAACTCTGAGGATAATTGTTTTAACATTCAGCCTCTTAATCTTATACGTGATATATCGCTTGGCGGTCATCCTTATAGGTGTATAATATGCCCCCAGTAGAAGAGGTAATCGAGCAGATCTTAGGCGAGATCACGGCGGAGATAACCCAAATAGCTCCTAGGATATTCTTCGCCATCACGGCGATAACGATCATAGCCTTAATAGGGAAAATTCTACATACCTACTTGACTAAGCTTCTAGAATTCGCCGATATAGATGAAGGCTTCGAAAAGATAGTGGGCAAAGCACCTCCGGTCTCAATTTCAAAAATAATTATAGGAGCCGTAGATGTCGGACTGGCTTTCCTAGGAGTGTTGATAGCGGCCCGCCTACTACTACCTCAGGAGTCCATGAACGCCTTTATGGAGGCCCTAGTAATGCTGGGGAAAATGGCCAGCATACTACTAATAGCCTTGATAATACTCTCCCTGTTCAACTTCCTTATAACCAGGATGAAGATAGAGACAAAACTTCGAAGCTATCTATTCTTCATATCGTTCCTAATACTCACCGCCCTGCTTATAGATATATCGGCCTTATCTCCTGAGGTCAAAACATCTCTAGTTTCGGGGCTTTCGATAGGAATCGGCCTATCCATAGCTGTCTTCGCTACTTGGTTCTTTTTCGGGGATTATGTGAGAGAGTATCTAAGCCGACCAAGGGAAAAAGCTCCAGAATAACTTATTAAATCGATTTTAAATATCTATTTGGAATGATTGGCTGATGGCACACTGAGTTATGATGAGAGGGTAAGCTTATGACCGCCGTCTATTAAAGAAGTTCCTTAAGCTTTTGCTCGAATTTTTTAGTTAGCTCTTCTATGTCTTTGTATGAAATCACGGATAAATTATCTATGGTATAGTTGTAGCTACAGAGATTTTCCTCCTTAACTGGAACTAGAACTTTAACCCAAGGCAGGTCTATCGCTTTCCCATACACAGCGGGAAGCATGAAAGAGGGGTTTGGAATATCAACACATATCACTATTTCCTCTTTACGCGCTAAGAGGCTAAATCGATGCTGTATGCCGCTGATACCTTCAAGTGTATCATTTAGGACCACTTTAAAACCTCTTTTTTCTAGTTTTTCCTTAATAACCTCGATTAACGCCTTCATGGAGAACGCCTTTAACTTGATTTCTATATCC
>JALURF010000192.1 GCA_027017165.1 Thermofilaceae archaeon | reverse complement strand
TTTTGAGTTAATAGGCGCAAAAGGTTTCAAGGCAACTAATGAAGAACAAGTTAATGAGATAATCACTAAAATCCTTGAAAGCGGAGAGTATGGAATGATAATCTTACCAGAGAGGTTTTTAGAAACGACAAAAGATATAAGAGATAGGCGATACAAAAGAGGAGAAATAAAACCTATTTTCGCATTTTTACCCGATTATACTGGGATAACTGGTAAAAGAATTGAAGAACTTCAAAAGCTAATATCATTAGCGGTCGGAATACAAATGAAATTCGATTAAAAGTTCTACATGACTAAATAACTCTTAAATATCCTCTTCCTCAAAATATAGTCTTATGAGGGAAAGGGAGGCGGGGAAGCGGCCTTCGGTAAACCGAGGAAGTTCCCCCCATCCAAAAAAATCGGTGCGGCGTGAGCCGCTAGGGGGAGACCTCTAGCAACGGGAAAAGAAACGGAACCTCACCTAGGTAAATGAGGATGATGCAGCTAGGGATGGGTAACCGTCCCGTAAGCTGCTGACGAGCCTAGGTGAACGGTTGAAACGGCCCGTCACCGAGGATGAAAGCGAACTCTAATCCCAATGAAAAGAGGGATTAGAGGAGCGCTCAGTTATATGCCGCGACCGGGTTACCGTTTGGTCCCGGGATACAGAAGGGGGGCTAACCCCGCCACCCCCCTAATCATAATACATTCTTTTAAATCAGATCAAGTGTGATGGCTATGTTATACACCCTATTTACTAGTGAATTAAATATTTCGCCTAGTCTAGCAAAGATATATAACAGTTTAATCATCAGATTGTCAGGGGAAATTTCTATAAAGAGTGAGGGTGTTAAAAGATACTGGCAAAGAAAGTTGGCTCAGTATATAAGAAATTACATCAATACGCTAGGACATAGAGATGTGGAATTATTAGAGGAGAGAAGCAGGCTATATCTTTTTTTTAGGAACAGTATTAGGGAATCTCACATTCCTCTAATTGATAAGATTAGACACACTTTTGGTATATCATCTATATCCCTTGCTAAAAAATGTGATAGTGAACTTGATGCAATTAAAGTTTGTAGCGAAGAGCTCGTTAGGGAATATCTCAAACGTTTAAATGGCAATAATAAAGTTAAAACGTTTGGAATAGTGTGTAAAAAATCTCTTTCTCCTCTTTTCGGAACCACAGAAGTTAGGTATGAGGTGGGGAGGCATATAAAGGAAACATTTAATTTATCTGTGAATCTTACCAATCCCGATCTAAAAGTAAATATCGATGTAAGAGAAAATCATACTTATATTTACTTCGACGAGATTCCATGTTACGGTGGATTACCTTTTGGAGTTCAAGATAAGCTTATAGTCTTAATGAGCGGGGGGCCTGATTCGACATTAGCAGCATGGATGGCTCTACGAAGAGGGTCCCCGATAATTCCTATTTATTATGATTTTGGCATAAAAGAGCTTAGAGAAAAAGCAAGAAAAAGAGTTATAGAGATAGCTAGAGTTCTCTTTAAAAAATGGACACCCGTAGAAAGAGGAAGACTGTATATTATCCCACTAGATGTAATTGTAAAATCGATTTTATCCGAAATTGACGATAAAAGATTTTACTATGTTTTGCTAAAGCGTTTTATGTTCAAAATCGCATATTATGTAGCCAAAAATGAGAATGCTACAGGCATCGTATCTGGAGAAATTCTAGGTGAACATGCTAGCCAGACGGCTTGGAATCTTAATGTTATCTCCACAAACTCAGATTTTGTCATCCACAGACCTGTTTTTGGTTTTGATAAAGCAGATATATTCAGAATTCTAAAAATTATAGATAAAGATCTTTACGAAATCTCCTCATCGTCAATTGAAACATGCAAAGAAATAACGAGAGCAAAACCCACAACTCAAGCTTCTTTGAACAAGGTATTACTTTACGAGGAAAAAATTTTGAATAAACTAGCTGATACATTATATAAAGTAATTGAGGACGCGTACATCATCGAATTATAATTATCTACTGAAGGGACTTAAACCATCAAACAATAGAACATTATAACGAAGTGTATAAAATGGCAAAGAAAAAGGAACAGTTAGCGTTTATAGCCAAACAATTTCTAGAGCTAAGCAATAAAAATATAAGCTACAGAGCAGCCTTATTGATACTACAAAAATTGGATCTGGAAGATCGAGATAGTAGGAATTTATTAAAAAAACTAGCATTACACTCAAAGAACTTATGGCCTAATAAACCCATCCTGTTTCAAGAAGATATTAAAAAAGTTATAGACATGATAATGTATTCCTCGCCCATGGATGAAAAAAATAACGTTCTAAAGTCAACAAATCAATTAAAAACTAATAATGGCAAAAGATTATGGAGCAATAATAATCAAA
>JALURF010000191.1 GCA_027017165.1 Thermofilaceae archaeon | reverse complement strand
ACATACTTCTCCATTTTGCTCCACGCCTCCCCTGATATTTTTAGAGAATTCTCCAATAATGTCGCTAACGTCGCTCCAGCGGCCAAGCTAACTCCATTATATCGCCACTATTTTTAACGAGTCTAAGTATTACGTCTGAAAAAACTTTCCCCCGGGCTTCTTTTCTCTTAGTAAAGCCTCGTATGCTTCAAGCGATATAGTTATAGTTTTAGAAACCATATGCTATTGCGTGTATACACACTTATAATATTCAAATGTCGATTTTACGGGGTTCATTTGAGTTAGGTGAGTTCTATCCAGTACTCCGAGGCATCTTGTAGGACTATGCTTTTCTTTTTTACTTTTTCGAATTCCTTAGGCGTATATATAAGTAGTTCAAATGCTAGTTCCCGACTCGATAGATTTCTAACCAGCCTATATCTCTCCCCAGGTTTCATATTCTCAAAACATCGAGAAACTACTATTAAGTCTATGTCGCTGTCTTCTAGCCACACTCCTCTAGCATAGCTACCGAATAAATATACTCTTACATCTTTACAAATATCTTTAAGAGAACCAACTAGTTCTTCGAGAGCTTTAACTACGTTAGGCGGTAGAGAAAGCTTCTTCAATTTTTTTAATGACGTCTCGAGCCACCTCTATTGCACGGATAGATTGAATTTTAGAAAAACTACGAGAGGGTCTTCTAATTCCCGCATTCGGGTATCTTGCTGTAACGTAGTACTGGGAAACCTCTGATAATGCTTCCTCTAACTCGCTGGGTAGAGAAAGTATCGGCTTTAAATTTTCGTAGAGCATTGTGAGATCATGGACATGGGGCGGCCTTTTTCGAAGCAATCCTATATAGCAGGCCCTAAATGCTTTTTCGATCGCTTGTTGAGACATATAACAAGCTAAGCTATAATCCTCGTTTTTCTCTGCTCTCTCCGCTCTTTTAAGATCAATTTTAGCTTCCTCAAACCAATCCAATGCTTCTTCTCTAACCATTTCACTATCAGCTCTAACTTACACCCCTCTCCGAGTAGATATTTACCAAGGTCTTATTTATTAGATTACCAAAATATCCCTCCCGAAATACTCTTCTACCCCGTATTTGTTAACGAACTTAAATTCGATTAGAAACTGGTAATTATATATCGGTACGAGAAAAATTACCAAATATATTAGAAGTAAAATCTATATCCCTAATACAGGAAATAAGCACTCCAAGAGGATATTCCGATAACTCGAAGCCTTACAAAAGCCTCGGAGTCCCTGACTCTCCACAGGAAATGAAGAGAACCCCCCAATACTAGCCGATTTCTAAAATTCTCCCGCCAAAGTTTTAACTATTTCAGCTCCCCAGCTACCCTTTCTACGAGTTTTCTAACCGCCTTAAGTGCTTCTTCAATATGCTCTTTTCTACACCACCCCTCGTAGAAACAAGTATGCATAGAAACTGCGGCAAACCACGATTCTCTAACCCATCCCCCAAGCTCTCTGGCAACTATTAAGCTATACTCCCAGAGTTCGCCGTGACTCGCCAACCTTTTACCCTCCCTCCAAAAAGCAAATGCTTTAACAGCTAGAGCAGCGGCACCCCAAATCTTCTCCGCAGCTTGCCTATTATTGCCCCTTTTAAGCTCTTCCCCCGCTTCCTCCAATAGTTCTTGAGCCACCTTAATGTACTCCCCAGCTCTACCCTTTGGATCTAAATCTCGCACAACCAGCTCTAATACATACTCCTCTAGCCCCATACCACGCTTCCTAGCCTCTTCATACAGCCGCCTAGCAGCAACACCCTTAATCATCACGGCCTCCACGATTCCCATTACAATATACATTAAGCTATATAAAAGCGTAGAGACACTCCACCCAGCCTACCCAAAAAATTGATACACCAGCTATATCCTCAAAATACCCAAACACATAGCACCTGAGCGAGAACTCAAGAATCCTCGCAAAACTCAGCCAGCATCCTTTTAATGATCTTAACGGAATATCTTAGAGAAATTTTTATTCTTCTGCATTACAAGTATTACTAATCTGTAATGTCTGTAGCGCTAGTTTTAGAGTAGATAAAGGAGATTAAGCGTAAAATGGAAGAGTATAGCTATATTCATTGTATTTCAGAGATTATTGGGACATCTGTAGGCTATGCTTCAGGGATTGGTGCTTAGGCGTTTTCCTGTAAAGGCTTGAGGTGTATTGTTTTAGAGAGTGAACTTTGTATTTAAAATTTTCATTTTTTTTTTTTTTTTTTAAATTGTAGTAGTACTGAGAGGTTATTAGTTTGCTTGAAAGACCTAAATGCCCTTTATGTGGGAGTAATTTGTCTTTTATCATTGATATTGAAGAGGATACCGGTGAAGTTCCTATAAATGTGAATTGTGAGTTCTGCGGTGAGTACGCTGGCTTTATGATAAACACG
>JALURF010000190.1 GCA_027017165.1 Thermofilaceae archaeon | reverse complement strand
TTTTCTAAAATTTTTGGATTGGAAAGTATTTCTCTAAAGCTACCATCACCGATTATCTTGCCCCGGCTCATTACTATTACGCGTTCAAACCTTGTTGCCACGAATTCAACGTCGTGTGTTACTATAATCACGGTTTTACCGCGAGTCCGTAGTAAATTCAGCAATTCGGCTATTCGTTCTTTTTGAAGAAAATCTTGACCTGCAGTCGGTTCATCGAATATTATGAGTTCTGGATCATAGCTCAGTACGGAAGCGATGGCTAGTCTCTTTCTTTCTCCAACACTCAAGGTGAAGGGAGAGCGGTTGCGATACTTAGCTAATCCCATCAGGTTTAAGGCCCATTCAACCCTCTTTTTCACAATTTCTTCTTCAAATCCAAAATTTCTTAAAGCGAATTCAACTTCTTTCTCGACGGTTTCTGCGAAAAGCTGGTGATCTGGGTTTTGGAAAACTAATCCTACTTTTTGCGAGAGCTCGGCTACGCTGGCGTTTCTGGTGTCTATCCCCAAAACTTTAACGCTTCCCCGTTTAGGCTTGAGCAGTCCATTGAAGTGCTTTATTAACGTAGTTTTTCCGGCGCCATTTTCGCCCATGATGGCGACAATCTCCCCCCTCCTTATCTTTAGGTTAATTCCTCGTAGAACGGGTTGAGAATCATAGGAGTAGTACAAGTCTCTAACTTCCACGACAACTTCAGTCATGGAAACCAGCCGCTTTCCGTACAGCTTTTACCAAATCCTCAGGGGAGAGAGGAGGTTGTCCAATTTCATAACCTGCTTTTTTTAAGCGATTATAGACTTCTATCACTTTGGGAACTCCTACGATTTTCATCTCAGGGCTTAAAACTACATCTCGAGGAGGGCCATCTACCACTATTTTCCCTTTATCCATCAATATCAACCTGGAGACTTTATCCAGCAACATCTCCAATCTATGTTCAACAAGAATTATTGTAATCTTTAGTTCTTTATTTAATCGAGTGATAATGTTGAGCAGTTCTAGGCTAGAATAAGGATCTAAATTCGCAGTAGGCTCGTCCAATACTAACACTTCGGGTTGCATAGCTAGCACGGAGGCTATGGCGACTTTCTGTTGTTGTCCTCCGCTTAACTCGTAGGGGGCTTTCTCTCTAATATTCTCTAAACCTAGATACTTTATCACCTGGTTAACTCTATTCTTTATTTCTTCTCTCGGCAGTCCTAGATTTTCTAGTCCAAATGCTATTTCCTTTTCCACGCTCGATAGGAAAAGTTGATTCTCAGGATCTTGAAAAACCATACCAACATGTCTTGCGAGCTCATAAGTCGGGGTATTTTTCACGTTCATACCGAGAACTGTTACTTCGCCTTTAAGCTCTCCTCCATAAAAGTGCGGAATTAACCCGTTAAGTAGGCGGCAGAAAGTACTCTTACCGCAACCAGAAGGTCCCGTGAGGAGTATGAACTCTCCTTTTTCTATTTCAATATTTACGTTCAGGAGAGAAGGCTCATCATTCCCTCTATACGTAAATGTAACACTTTTGAACTCTATGATTGTCATCGGGCTACCTTACCTGCCAGCTATTATCTTTATTACCATTCTATGCTCTAGTTTGAAATCCGCCGATAACCGTTTTTTAGTCTTAACGTCAACAGCGCTAATGAACTTCTCACCTAAATCAGTATGTATCATATAAGCGAATTCTCTCGCAGTGGTGCCTTTGGGGACTAGATATACATCAGGCAAGACCCGGCCGTGGTGATCTGTATATTTGTTCTCGTTCTCAACCGGAAATACCGCTAACATTTCCAGAACGTCTAGAAATGCTGCATTTATCACTTGCTGAACGCCGGTGGATCCCCATTTTTTCAGAACTCTTTCTCGGATATACTCTAAAACCTTCTGTTGTTTAGGAGTAACCTCGCCTATGATTTCAAAATCTGAATCGCCCGGGAGATATTTTATCAGATTTTTAGAAGCCGCTTTTCTCAAAGCAAGCTCTGATTCAGCACTGGTCGGAATAACCAAGTACTTACCGCTCAACTCTTTTCTAAGTCTTTTAATGTTATCCTCGGCCGCTGGCAGATCGGATTTATTCGCGGCTATAATAATCGGCTTGGATTTTTCCCTAAGTACGTGAATGAAGTTCTTCAATTCATCTTCCGTCCACTTCGAGGGTTTTTTCCGCAAAAGACTGATTTCCGAAAGCGCGCTTTCTATATCAGCTATGGTTATCCCCAACCCGCTCAATTTTTTGCTTAGTTCTTTAGCGATATTGCTCTTCAAATCTAGAGCCTTGGCTGTTCGAGGCCAATCCTTAGATATGATTTGGTACATCCACATAGTTATTTCTCTTTCTAAAAATTGTAGATCTTCCATCGGATCATGAGTTCCCGGTTTTACCGGTCTACCTTCAATATCTGTAGCTCCAGCCGCATCTATTACGTGTATCAAAACGTTAGCTCTCCTCAACTCATCGAGAAACCTATTTCCTAATCCTCGGCCTTGCCAAGCATCCGGCACTAGTCCCGCAACGTCTATGAGCTCAACTGGCACAAAACGCCATCCATCTATACACACAGAGTTAACTGGGCTATCTTTCACGCCAAGTTCTCTACATACGCACTTTATTTTCACATAGCCGACTCCTTTATTGGCTTCTATAGTGGTAAAGGGATAAGGAGCTATCTTCACATCAACGAGCGTAGCCGCTGCGAAAAATGTTGACTTTCCAACATTCGGTTTGCCTACAACGCCTGCCTGCACGGTCAAGGCTATCGCCACGTCTGTCTATGAATAAACATGACGACAGTTTAAATATTGTCCTCTGAATAGAGTCGGTTGAGAAGACTTAACTACGGCAACACTTAACTAAATAATGGAACCATGAACATATTGATCGTAGGCGGGGATTTAGCTGGTATAACGGCATTTCATTGGATTAGAAAAATAGATCCACTATCTAAGGTAACGCTACTTTGCGATACCGATTTTCCAGGATACATCCGCGGCCTATTGCCGGAGATAGCGCTCGGAAAGTTAGAGCCTTCTTTTTCAATGATTTATCCTAAGAGCTTTTTAGAGCATGTTGGAAGAGCGAGAATAATCAGAATTAGGAATCTCAGCGAAGTTTCCGTAGATAACGGAAGGATAACCGTAGCGGGCGAGGAGTATAGTGAAGACTGGGATAAAATACTTGTATCAACTGGAGTCAGAGCAATAGAAATTCCCGAGAAAATTGTGGAGAAAAACAGAAAAGTTTATCCTCTAGAAAGAGTTGAAGAGGCCTTACTTTTATCTGAAAAAATTCAAGAATTAGATACCTCCGCGGATATAGGAGTACTAGGAAGTTTTTACGGCCTAGATATAGCCTATAAACTGGCGTGCATGGGTTTCACTGTTGAATTATTTTTTAATGGTAGCCGTCGAGTATTAGACGACGATATGTTTAAAATTTTAAAAAAGTTTTTACCAAGTAAGTTATTGTTTAAAAAGATCGATTGGAGTAGAGTAATGGATAAAAAAATAATAATAGTGCGGGGTTCTGTTAAGCCATTGATCCCTCGCATTAGAGGACTTTCTATCGGTAAGTTGGGGGGTATACGGGTAGATAACCACATGAAGGCGGCTCAGAACATATTTGCCGCTGGCAGTGTAACAGAGTGTTTAGATGAGAAAACGGGGATAAGTTTTACCCATTTATCCGATAACTTATCTATTCTTCAAGGTGTAGTTTCAGCTCTGAATATAGAGGGTTTTAACTATAGGGTAAAAAGAATTTTTCCCTTATACGAGACACCATTAGGGGAGAGAGTAATATTTTCTGCTGGTTTTACCTCAGAGAATCTGGCTGAGAAAGGCAGAAACATTGTCGTTGCTCGTCATCACTTTTACATAAATGATGTAACTAACCGCGGAAATAGGGAGGATGTTTTCATAAAAGTTATAGCGGATAGAGTAACCAGAGTTATCTATGGAGTTCAAACAATATGTGGAAAAGAGTATATTCATGGACTACATCAAATCCTGACGTTTATGGCGAATAACTTATTCGTAGATGATGCAGTGCTAATTCCTCCCCTCTACATCCCGCATTTAACCAGGCTAATAGACCCTTTTAAGGCAACTTGCTGGGGTATATGGAGAAAGCTATTAAAAACTTAAGGTGAAATCTAAATGATTAGAGTATTAGTATGTGATTCGATAAGCGAAGAAGCTGTTAAAGTTCTAGAAGAAGCTGGTTTTGAAGTCGATATTAAACCCGGACTCCCTCCCAATATACTGGTGAATTTAGTAGGCGAATACGATGTAATTATAGTCAGAGGCTCAACCAAAATTACTTCAGAAATTATAGATGCGGGCATAAAACTGAAGATCATCGCCAGAGCTGGATCGGGTCTTGACAATATAGCGGTAAACTACGCTAAGGAAAAGGGAATTAAAATCTTAAACGCGCCTGAAGGAAATGCAAATGCCGTAGCAGAATTAACCATAGGCTTAATTCTGGCTCTATTAAGAAAAATACCTCAAGCAAATATCGCGCTCAAGGAGGGAAAATGGCAGAGGGGCTTATTTAAGGGATTAGAGCTGGAAGAAAGAACTGTGGGCGTGATCGGGCTGGGTAACGTAGGCAGTTTGGTGGCGAGGAAGCTTAGATGTTTAGGCTGTAGGGTAATGGGTTTTAAAAGGAGCAATTTACATGAAGTAGCTAGGCAGCTGGGTATAATCCCGGCTAAAGATATAAATCATTTGCTGGGTGTCAGCGATATTATAACTCTCCATGTGCCACTTACGAAGGAGACTTGGCATATGATCGGTGAACAAGAGTTTAATATTATGAAAAATGGCGTTTTCCTGGTCAATACTTCACGCGGTCGAGTAATAGACGGAAAGGCTTTGTTAAAAGCTATTAACGAGGGCAAAGTGGCGGGAGCGGCTTTAGATGTTTTCTGGCATGAGCCGCCTCGGGAGGAGTGGGAGTGGAGGTTAATTAAACACCCTAACGTTATAGCAGTGCCTCATATAGGTTCCATGACCGAAGAAGCAGAGAGAAACGTCGGATTGATTATAGCACGTAAAATTATAAAAGCCCTAAAATCCAACTAGCTTCTCATTTTAATCTTTATTCTCCTAATCTTCTTCAATAATTCTACTTCGCCTTCTGATAAATCATCTCTAAATTTACTCATTAGGATATCTATGTGATCTAAAGGCACATCCACGTAGAGCACATCTCCTTCATCTATCTGTCTTCCCACCATAACTTTTCCTCTTATCGATACAGCAACTGCCATGCCTTTTTCTGCCTCGTTCAAAGGTTTTCCATGCTCTTGTATTTGCATGATCTCTCCTATTTTTCTCCCGTCTTCTCTCATTAATGGGACGCCTCGCCGTATTCTTCCCTCAAGGACTTCAACGCCCACTATAACGGGGTTGCTTCTTCTAAAGACATAACCGGGTAAAATCCTTATAGCGCCGGGCAGTATGAGCTTTTCCAAAGTTTGTCTCTTCTCCCGCTCCCGCATCTCATGATACCATTTAGCAAAATCCTCTACGACTCTATAAATTATATTTCCCTCAAATACGGGAACTCCATATTCCCTAGCGAGCTCTCTGGCTTCCTCAGTGACTTTTACATTAAAAGCTATGATAGCTGCTAAAAATCTATCCTCTTTTTTAGTAAGTGAAGCCTCTATAACATCTCTTTTAACTACAGGGCCTACATCCGCGTAACGTACTGGAAATCCCTGGGCTTCTATATAGCCTACTAAGGCTTCAAGTGAACCTAGAGTATCCGTTTTGACAACAAGTCCGGCGGTTTCTTTTGAAACTTTTATACTTGCGATTTCCTCAGCCACGAAACTTTTTACCTTTTCTATGTCCTTTTCGCTTTCCACCACAATGACGGGAGCTCCAGCCAACGCATCGTCCAGTTCTGGAGCCACGATAAGAATTCCCGCAGCGGCTCTTACTTCTTCTAGGCTCATGAATCTATCTTCGGGAGACCTCATCTCGTCTAAGGGTTTGGGCATTAGTAAAGCCCTTACTTTTGTTATAATTGGTTTATCTCTACCACCTACGACGATTATATCGCCTTTCCTTATCATACCATCGTAGAGAATTACCGCTATAGTAGTGCCCAAGCCCCTCTCTTCTCTAACCTCCAAGACTACTCCTCTTCCTGGTCCTTCACTTGTTTTTAAACGCTCTAGCATAAATCTCTGTGCTAACCCGGCTAGCACGAGGAGAAGGTCGGGTATCCCCTCGCCAGTAACGGCACTGGTGGGTATAATGGCAACAACCTTGGTGAAGTCCCTGATTCTATCATACCTGTCAGCTCTAAATCCCTGTTTCTCCATCTCAGCGATGATGTAATAAAGAAGTTCTTCTAAACGTGCTACGACATCCGGATCTTGTTTTTTAATGGTGTATATAAAGGGTTGATCTGGATTAGACTCCCATCCCGGTATCTTATCTATCTTATTCGCGGCTATCAAGAATGGAGTTTTCCGAGCCTTTAATATTTCAAGGGATTCGTAAGTTTGTTTTTCAAACCCTTTATTTATATCGACCACAAGTATGGCGATATCAGCTATTCCTCCACCTCTGCGTCTCAAATTTACAAATGCTTCATGCCCCGGCGTGTCTATAACCAGTAATCCTGGAAGTACTATATCACGTCTTAGTCCTTTCGCGAGTTCCCCGCACATCGACTTGAGGGCGTTCCAGGGAAGGAATGAGGCGCCTATGTGTTGCGTCATAGTTCCCGGTTCTCGCTTCATTACAGCGGTGCCTCTAATTTTATCTAGGAGAGCGGTCTTCCCTACATCTACATGTCCGAGTACAACTACTATTGGAGATCTTATTTTCCGATTCACAGCGACACCGCTGCTTTACCTACGTGGAATATATACACGGGTCCATTTGAGCTTTTTGGGGTTACGTTTATACTTGAGCATGCTTACTCGGCATTTCCGAGAGCAAAATCTGAGCACGGTACCGTCGTTTTTCACGAAGAGCATTCCTGTACCGGGCATTATCTCCTTTCCGCAAAAGCTACACTTATGTATCTTAGGCATTTCAACCCCTGGAGAGGCATAGACGACGCCACGCTTATAAGTATTTCTCTAATCTCCTTTCTAATTTGAAACTTAGTACTTCTAGGCGAAACACTTAAATATCGATATATTGTAGTGCTATCGCCAAATGAGCGAGAGGTGAGTGATGGCATGTCCGAAAAACCCTTCTATGTAAGATTTGTAGTACCAGAGGAATTGGCGGAAAAGGCTTATGAAGCTATCAGATTAGCGAGAGAAACTGGCAAAATCAAGAAGGGGACGAATGAAACTACAAAGGCTGTTGAACGCGGATTAGCTAAACTAGTGCTTATAGCTGAGGATGTCGATCCTCCGGAGATAGTGGCTCATCTTCCTCTTCTATGCGAGGAGAAAAAGATACCCTACGTCTACGTCCCATCGAAGCAACGATTGGGTAAAGAAGCGGGCATAGAGGTAGCGGCTGCATCTGCTTGTATCATAGAGCCGGGCAACGCCGCAAGTCTGGTAGAGGAGATTGCTAAGGAAGTAGAGGAAATCAAGATTAAAGCCGGAGTCTCTAAGAGTAGTTAAACTTAATATTTTCTATTCTTTATCTTTAATTCTAGGTGCAATATATGAGTAAGCGTGAAGACGAGGCTACCCCTGCAGAGGTAATTCAGATAATAGGGAGAACTGGAGTTACCGGAGAAATAACTCAGGTTAGAGTTAGAATACTAGAGGGCAAGGATAAAGGGCGAATATTGACGCGAAACGTTAAAGGACCCGTTAGGCTTGGAGATATACTCATGCTGAGAGAGACCGAGAGAGAAG
>JALURF010000189.1 GCA_027017165.1 Thermofilaceae archaeon | reverse complement strand
GTATAAATACGATATATTAAATATAGAGAAACTCGCTAAACACGCTTTTGAAGATTTGGACACGGAGCTTAGTAGGAAGATAAAGCCTGGAGATATTATAGTCGCTGGTCAGAACTTCGGCTGTGGTAGTAGTAGGGAACACGCTCCTCTCGTTATAAAAGCTCTAGGAGTTAGAGCTGTAGTCGCGGAGAGTTTTGCTAGAATATTTTTTAGAAATGCTATAAACGTCGGCCTCGCCGCTGTAGAGTGTCCAGGAGTTACGTCGATTTTCGAGGAGGGAGATGAGGCTGAAATATCGCTGGAAAAGGGAATAATTAGAAATCTAACCCGTAGAGTTCAACTCAAGTTTAGGAGATGGCCGGAGATAATCTATAAAATCTACTTGGCGGGCGGGCTGGTTGAGTACCTAAAGCAGGGTGGGGAGTTTGAGTAGGAAAATCGCTGTGATTCGGGGAGACGGTATAGGTCCCGAAATAGTAGACGCTACTCTCGAAGTTCTCGATCACCTCGAAGTTCCATTAGAATACGTCTTTATAGACGCTGGGCTCGCAAGATGGAAGAGAGAGGGTGTGCCTATAAGCGATGAAGATTTAGAAATTATAAGGAAATGTGATGCTGTTCTTAAAGGACCTATAGCTACTCCCGTCGAGAGGAAGGGTTATAGGAGTGTAAACGTGTTGTTGAGGCGATTCCTCGACTTGTACGCTAATATTAGATTTTTTAAGAGTAATCCGTTATCGCCCATGGGGAATCTAGACATTGTCTTTTTTAGAGAGAATACGGAAGGGTTGTATAGCGGTGTGGAGTTTAGGCCATTGCCAGAGGTTGCTATTAGTCTGCGCGTTATTACCGAGCACGCGTCTAGGCGTATTCTTCTTAAAGCGTTTAGGTACGCCGTGGAGAATAACCGGAGGAAAGTTACCGTAGTTCATAAAGCTAATATTTTAAGAGAAACTTGTGGATTATTTCTGGAAACTGCGGAAGAAGTAGCGAGAAATTTTCCGCAGATAGAGGTTGAGTATAGTATAGTTGATGCAACCGCTTATAAGCTGATTAAAAATCCCGAGAACTTCGACGTTATTGTATCTACGAATATGTTCGGCGATATCTTGACGGATGAGGCAGCGGCGTTAGTGGGGAGTATAGGCTTAGTACCCGCCTGCAACCTAGGCGATGAACATGCTATGTTCGAGGCTATCCATGGGGCCGCTTTCGATATAGCTGGTAAAGGAATAGCGAATCCGCTAGGGTTAATGATGAGCGCAACCCATATGTTGAAGTATCTGGGTTTCCAAGAAAAAGCTAATATACTCGAAAATGCTATATGGAGAGTTCTATCCATAGGAAAAGTGTTAACTCCAGACCTTGGCGGATCGAGCACGACTAGAGAATTGGTTAAAGAAATCATAAAGTTCTTAGACTAGTTTAGGATAGTAAACCGTATTATACACCTATGGTTCATAACATGTTATGAACTTGCATAAGTCTCGGGGGTCTCTAGCATATATCGTTATGTCCTCTCTTTTTGCAACGCTTACAGCTGTTTTCGCGCAGGTGAAGTTTAACTTGGGACCCGTACCTTATACGATGCAAAATTTCGTAGTAATACTGGCGGGGCTGATTTTAAAGCCTAGGTACGCGGCGCTCTCTCAGTTAATCTACTTGTTAATGATTGCTTTCGGCGTGCCAGCGGCTGCTAATTTTAGCGGAGGTCCGCAAGTGCTGGTCGGCTATACGGCTGGCTATCTTTGGATGTTTCCTGTATCGTCTTTTTTGATGAGTTATCTATCTAGGCTTTATGCGAGACGCTCGTCTAGGTCGTTATTTAATCCATCTCTAAGGGATAAGATAGTCTTGCTACTACTATCTCTTATAGCTGTAGCTCCGATGTATCTTATGGGTTTTCTCGTATTCTGCTATTACGCGGTACAGCCCACGGCTTTAGGTAGGGGTTTAAGCTCTTGGTCTAAGACCGTGATTGGATATCTTGGACTCACTGATACAGAGTTACTTTTAGTATTTTTCACGACTTCAGTATTGGTTTTCATTCCTCAAGACTTGTTTGTGGATCACTTATTAGCCATATTGATAGCACCTAAAGTGTTAAAATTTATGAAAGATCGAGGATTAGACACTTTTTAAATTCTCTAACTTGGCTAACTTAGTAGAAGTATAGTAGATTTCCTATGTATTAAGAATAATTATGTCTAAATGGAGTGATACATTATTTATTCGAATTTTTTATATAATCGACTTTCTAATTTAACTCGGTTATTTTGAATGATAATTGAAGGTCGAGTGGGTTCGAAGGGAGAGCTCTTTCCTCCTAAGAAGATTAGAGAGAAGTTGGGTCTTAAGCCTCATATGAAAGTGATTTATAGAGTTGAAGAGGGGAGATTGCTAGTGGAACCTATTCCAAGTCTTGAAGATGTTTTAGAGGAGCCTCCGGCTGTTGAGATTACGCTAGAAGAGTTTCATAGGTTTAGGAGAGAGCTTTCTCGGAAGGTTGAAGTATGAAACTTTTATTGGATACTACCTATTTTCTTCCGGTCATTGGAATTTCAGTTAAAAACCTTCCGAGAGATACTGTTATCAAATTGATTAGAAAGAGATGTGATATTTCAAGTATGTAAAATTACTTTTTTGACTTTCGGCTAAAGGTGCTAAGTAAATCTACCTAAGTAAATGCTAGTTAGTTATATATGTGAAGAACTTATATATTTCGGGTAGACATTATAGATCGGGAATACCGGATGGTCAGAATAGTCAGGATAGGCAGGAAATATGCTATATATCTTCCTAGGCCTGTAGTGAAGTCTTTGGATTTAAAAGAGGGAGATAGACTTATCTTAGAGATTAGAGGGGATGAAATAGTTTTTAAGAAAATACCTAAATTATTGAAAAAAAGGAATTATTGGAGCGATACTACAGTTGAGGATTTTGAGACAGAATCTGAAGAATTAATAGATTTGGCTGAAGGTGAGCAACATTAGAGAAAAAATTGTTGTTGATACGACCTATCTACTTCCTTTCTTCGGTGTTAAAGTGAAGAATATCAATCCGGATATATTGTACGAGTTACATGAGATGGATATAGTCTTATTATATCCTAAGTTATTGATAACAGAGTTAGCGGCTAAGATAGCTAAGGAGGCTATTAAAAAGGGTTTAGCAAAACCGCCGAAAGCAGTTTTTGAAGCTATAGATGCTCTGTTACTAGAAACGGATATCCGTCTAGTTGAGCCGGAGAGAAAGCATCTAGAAACCGCAATTAAGCTTAGAATTATCGGTCATAAGGATATGTTTGATAATCTACTATACGCTACGGCGTTGCATGAAAACGCATATTTATTAACTATAGACAGTGCTTTTATCGATTTTCTAGAAAAACATGAATTATCTAGAGAATTTATCGTAGATCACAGTAAACTAAGGAACTTACTACTACACGACTAGCTGTTTACAGTACTGAAGAAATGGTAGATTTTTAGTAAAATGTTCAACAAAGATATTTGAGAACTCTTGACAAAGTTAGCTGTCTATGATACATTAGACTTTAGGATTAAGATGACCTAGTAGGCTTTTACGCCGAGGATCATATGAGAAAAATTATTAACTATCTGGTAGATAATTTGTCGGTGGCTCTCTTGGACGAAATCGATATAGCCATACTAAACCTGCTTAAAAGAAATGCACGTACCAGCTATACGCGTATTGCCGAGAAACTGGGAATCTCCGAGTCTACCGTTAGAAAGAGAGTTAAAGCACTTGTAGAAAATGGCTATATTGAAAGGTTTACTATTGAACAGGGAAGGGGTATCAGGGCTATAGTTTTGATAAATTCTAAAATTGAATCTTATTGTCCATCGATAGCCAAAAAGATAGTTAAGATTAAGGGCGTGGAAAAAGTCTACGAGATCAGCGGTCAATACGATCTGGCGGCTATAGCCTTCGCTCCATCTTCTAAAGAGTTAAACGAGGTTATAGAGAAGATAAGAGGTATAGAGGGCGTTGAGAGAACATATACCTGTATAGTTTTGGATAGCCACTATAACGATAGCGTAAACTTTAGAGTAGATAAAGCTCGGAAGTAGTCTTGAAATTTTACAGAGTATATCCTAAATGTTTAAGGATTTTCCGAGATATAGTTACGGCCTTCTGCGCCATATTTAAGGCTTTTTCCGCTTTATTTCTATCGTAGAGCCGTCTTGGTGTCAATCTTTCACTTGGTATTCCATAGCTAGTTCTACCGTGTTCGGGAGCTAGAGTACTAACTATTTCGATTAACTCATCGACGTCCTCTCTGAATCCGGCTGGGATTTCGCTTGATATTATTCTTAGCTCTCCCGAGGGGTCGTGAGTCCAACTTGGTAGGTGGAAATGCGCTATTATAGCTATAGCTGCGTTCTCTGCGGCTAGCTGTGAGGCTTGAACCACTCCAACCCAGTCCTCTATGCTAAATCTTTTAGTAGCTGTCTCGAGTTGTTCTATCGCTAGGCTAAACCTGTATAATACTTCTTCGCGGGGATCTATTTCCATATTTTACACCTTTAGTTTAATTGTACCCCCGGCTTTAGGTAATTTCCAATAGTAGTACTTGCCTATTTTCTCTCTTTTAACTCCTTTTCTCTCTAGCTCTTTTTTAACTTTTGAAAGAAAACTCTTTAATTTTCCGTGTTTATCGTATAGTACTATACCATCATACACTATATTTAAGAAAAGAGAAGTAACTTTCTCTGTTTTTAGGAAATCGGTATATTTCATATCGATTACCGTAAGGCTCGTAGATGGTGGAAAATGTTTCGATACAGCCTTATAGATATATACGTGTCTTTCATCGGGATCTATCCGTAGATCGTCCCACAAAATTAGTAAGTCGATATCGCTTCTCTCGCGCTCCTCTCCTCTAGCAATAGAACCGAAGAGTATAATACCTGTTATAAACGGGTTTTCGGAAATCACTTTTTTAACGTATCTAGCTATTATGTGTACTGTATTCACACAGTAAATTACTGTATTTTACGATAAAAGTTTAGCCGCTTTAACCGATTTGACTATCGCCTATATAGACGTTTTAGCAGCGCGTCAGCCGCGACGTGTAAAGGATCTATGATCTCGCAGAGACTAGGGGTATATGCTAGCTCTAACTCGGCTAGCTCGCGAAGAGTCATCTTTCTTGAAAGCGCGGTCGCTAATATGTTGAGACGATTTAATACTCCTTTTTTGCCTAAGATTTGGCCTCCTAGGATTTTACCGGAGTTTTTCTCGGCGATTAAGCGTATGGTTACCTTATAGGCATCTGGGTAAAATTCTGGTTTATCGGATACGCGAATAGTCACGGCAGCGGCGTCGATTCCCATTTTTAAAGCTTGATCATAGGTTATTCCCGCGCCTCCAAACTGTAGGTCGCCTAGATTAACTATCCAAACGTTTACTACGCCATGGAACTCGGCGTCGCCGCCAGCCGCGTTTATCCCGGCAACTCTCCCCATTTTCACGGCTGTATTTCCTAAGAGGCTTAGCGTTGGTTTACGCGTTACTATATCGAGAACTTCCGCGTTGTCCCCGGCGGCGTATATCGAGGGATCAGAGGTTTGCATCCGTTTATTGACTTTAATCCCCCCAGTTTCGCCTATTTCTAAACCAGCCTTTCTAGCTAATTCTACGTTAGGCCTGACTCCCGTAGCCATTACTACGAAATCTCCCCGTATTTCCTCCTCGCCTGCTAACACTCTCTTATCTCCGAGCCGCCCGGATATCTCCTTTACGCCCGCTCCTAGGACTAGCCTTACTCCCTCCTCCTTTAGAGTTTTCTCAACTATCCTAGCTAGTTGCTTATTCAGTTTTCCAGGCATAACTTGTGGGAAATACTCTATGAGTGTAACATCTAGACCTCTCCTCTTAAGGGCGTGCGCTGTTTCTATTCCTATAAAAGATCCTCCCACAACAATGGCGTGCTTATATTTCTCGGCTAGCTTTGAAATTATCTGAGCATCTTCTACCTTTTTTAAAACGTGAACTCCTTCTTCGTTCGAAATTTTAATAGCCTTAGGGATGTAGGGGGATGAGCCGGTAGCGAGTATTAGCTTATCGTAGCTTTCTTCCCACTTCTCGCCACTTTCTAGATTTTCTACGATTACTTTTTTCTCCTTTCTCTTCACCTCTCTAACAGAAGTCGAAGTGTGTACTTTTAGTCTAGGCAGTTTTTGTGGAGGTTCTTTTAAATCTTCAGCTGATTTAACAATTCCACCGATAAAGTCTGGCAGTGAACATGGATGATATGCCGCATAACTTCGTTCCTCGAAAACCACTACTTCGGTTTCTCTACTAGTTAATGCCGCATAGCTAGCCGCGGTCATTCCAGCCGCTCCATAACCCACTACTATAATTTTCATTTAATTCCTCCTCAAGTATTTAGAAATTCATCTTATTATTTAATTGTCTCAAATTTATAGAGGTTCGAGTTTAGCCTTTAACTATTTCATCGAAGAAGCTATCTCTTACTCTTTTGTAGGCTTCCTCGTAGAACCTCCTCTGGCTCAGCAAGACTTTTCTCGGAAAACGCCGTAAATACTCTACCGCTTTCCTCCACGCTAGATCGTAGGGAACTATCGTATCTATTTTCCTAGCGATCTCTCTATCATAGTCGCTTGGCAACTGTTCTTTATCTCCAATTTTAAACCATCCTCGCTCCGATATGAAAGCTCCTTCATCGCCTACATAGACCAGTTTTTTCCCCTTCTCAACCGTGGCGGTCTCGATCTCCCTGACCACACGTCTCCTCTTGAATACTCTCTCCCTACCGTGGTATTTAGCCCAGGCATAGAATATCGCTCTGTTAAGCCCGAAAGACTTCGCTTTTTCTAAATCTCCGGTAAGTAGGTAATATCTAGCCGCTTGGAGTAACGCCATAACCTGGAATCTGCCAACTTTTACAGTGGTTTTCCTACTAGTTTTTCTCGTTATAGTGGGTTTTACGGCGGCTATAACCGTTCTAATCTCTCCGACTTTTTTAAAATATCCTCCGATTTCCGTCACAGCTTTAACCGCTAGTTCATCAGCTTCTCCTTCGACGTATTTCCTCCAGTCAGGATTGTGTTTTAGAACTTCGGGTTTAGCCCATTCCGGAGTAAAGTCTTCTAATTCTTCGGGTTTAAAACAGACTACAGCGTAGTCTAGAGTCTTGTGAAGCGATAGGGGGGCCGTGAAAACTCTTTTAAGATCTATCTCGTTCTCTACTTTTAACTGTCTCTCGGTATTCTCCGACTTTTTGGCTATTTCGAGTATTTTATTCATACTTTTCTTTACTATATACTCAACTATGGAGTACGCTATGTCTAGTGGATGATATTTAGGTAATATATCCTTTGAAAAAGCCCTTTCATGAAGTTGAACATGCACCCCTCTCCCAGACCATTTTAGATAAACTGATTTTACAACACCTTCCCTTTCTAGCTCATCCACGATTACCCTAGCTACGTCAATTATTTTAAGCCATTCCTCCAGCGAGCCATCTATATCCCATACGGGAGTTGTATAAGCGATATTTTCGGGTTTTTCTACATCCTCCCTATCTACAATTCTAGAGTATACGTTTATGGAGGCATAGAAAGTCCTCGGCTTTAAACCTTTAAATCTCTGCATTAACCTATCGACGTATTCTTCTTTAGAAAGCCGTAGCGGCGGTCCAGTTCTACTCCAGTAGCGGAGAAAATGGCCGGAGAGCGTGTGTATGGCAACCCATCTACCTCGAGAATATTCTGTAATTTCTTTTTTAACGACAGGTTTTGAATAATACTCGATTATCTCGTTGAATTCCAATTCTCTCCCTCAAAATAGTGTCTACTCACTCGTATTAGTGCATATCTATTAAAATA